>JANPEN010000306.1:0-5019 GCA_031422955.1 Acidimicrobiia bacterium | reverse complement strand
GCTGCCGCCGCCGCTCCCGCGCAGTGAGAGCTGGGACACCGTGCAGCTCGAAGAGTTGAGCCCCGCAGCACAGCCGACGGGCGCAGCACAGCCAACGGGCCCAGCCAGCCAAGAGGACGGCAGGGCAAAGCGCGCTGCCCGGTAAAGCGCTCTGCAGGCCGAAGGCTCCCTGGCGGGACCCGGCGCATCCGGCCGCCCGGGCCGAGAATAAGGGCGGGGCCGATAGCGTTCAAGGATGCGCCCTCGCCGTAATCTGATGGTGGCCTGGCGCCCGACCGGCCCGACGGCGGGCGCAACGTCGCCCTACCGGCTGGGCGCCGCGGTAGTGGCCGTGGCCGTCCTGGTCGGCAGTTGCGTGCTGGACACCGGCGAGGCCGCCGGTCCCCGCCATCCGCTGGCCGAGAAGAGCAGCGAGGCAACCACAGGCGACGGCTCGCCAGAGACGGGATCGGACCGGGCCGCCACCCTGCGCTGGTCGGACTGCGAGGAGGAGCTTCTGGAGGGGTTGGAGTGCGCCACCCTGTTGGTGCCCCTCGACCCGGCCGACCCTGAAGGCGAAACGATCGAGCTGGCCCTGTCCAGGCGCAGTGCCGGCCAGCCGAGCCAACGCATCGGTTCGCTGCTCATCAACCCGGGCGGACCGGGCGGGTCGGGGGTGGAGTTGGTGGGGCAGTTGGCCTCCGTCGTCAGCGACACCGTGCTGGACCGTTTCGACCTGGTCGGCTTCGACCCCCGCGGGGTGGGCCGCTCCAGCCCGGTGGACTGCATCGACAATCCCGAGACGCTCAACGCCCTCGACGGGGATCCCGACACCACCACCGAGATAGACGCCCTCTCCGAAGCCCAGAACAAGATCGTGGCCACCTGCGTCAAGCGTCACCCCACCCTGCTCGCCCACCTGTCCACCGCCGACGCCGCCCACGACCTCGACCAGATCCGCCGAGCGGTGGGCGACGAGAAGCTCACCTACCTCGGTTTCTCCTACGGCACCGAGTTAGGAGCGACCTACGCCAGCCTGTTTCCCGATCGGGTCAGGGCCCTGGTACTCGACGGAGCCGTCGGCCCTGGTCTGTCCGACGAGGAGCTGTCCCGCACCCAGGCCCAGGGCTTCGAAAAGGCCTTCACCAACTTCGTGGAAAGCTGTCGCCAAGACTCGCGCTGCGAGGCCACTCCCGACGCGCGGGCCCTCTACGAAAAGGTCCGCAAAACCGTCGAGCTGGCCCCCATACCAGTCGGTACCCCCGGAGAGCGGCGGGACTTGAGCGTGGGCGATTTCCAGATCGGGGTGATCCGCGCCCTGTACGACCAGGCCCTTTGGTTCTACCTGGCCCGGGGTCTTTCGGAAGCGGCCAAAGGCGAAGGGGCCACCCTGCTGGCCTTGGCCGACCTGTATCACGAACGCGAACCGGACGGCTCCTACCCCAACGCGGCCGACGCCCACCTGGCCATCGCCTGCGCCGACTCCACCGAACGTGGCTCCCTCAGCCAGGCCCAACAAACCGCCGCCCGTCTGGCCGCGGCTGCGCCGACCTTCGGGGCCCAGCTGGGTTGGAGCAGCCTGGCCTGTCGGGGCTGGCCCCTGGCCGCCCAGTCCCGCACCACCATCGCCACCACCACCGATGCGCCCATGCTGGTGGTCGGCACCATCAACGACCCTGCCACGCCCTACGTGTGGGCCGAGCAGCTGACCAAGGCGTTGGGGCCCACCGCCGAGCTGCTCACCTGGCAGGGCGAGGGCCACACCGCCTACCTCAAGGCGGACTGCATCACCGCGGCCGTCGACGCCTTCCTGGTTGAGCTGACCGTGCCGACCAAAACCACCTGCCCGGCCGACGCCGACCGGGCCGACGCCGACTTCGCCGGCCTGCAACCAGACCTGCGCGACGCCTTCGTGCAGGACAGCGGCCTGAGCCCGGCACGGGCGGATTGCGTGGCCAGCCGGGTTGCGCCTGCCATCACCGCGGCCGACTTGGTCACCCTCTACCTGGGCGAGTTATCCGACACCTTGACCGCAACCATCACCGCCGCCGTCACCGCCTGCAATCGCGCCGCCTGAGCGGGACGGCGCGGGGCGCCGGCTCAGCTGGCCACCAGTTGGCGCAGCACGTAGCGCAGTACACCGCCGTGGCGATAGTAGGAGGCCTCAGTGGGGGTGTCGACCCGAACCCGCACCCGGAAGGAACGGTCATCGGCCTGCACGGTCAGCCCCGTGGGAAAGGCCGTGCCAGCCCCGGTGGCGGCGACCAGCCCGGCGATGGAGATGGTCTCCTGTCCGCTCAGACCCAGCGAAGACGCCGATTCTCCGTCCAGGAACTGCAACGGCAGCACCCCCATACCGATCAGGTTGGAGCGGTGGATGCGCTCGAAGCTTTCCGCGATGACGGCCCGCACCCCCAACAGGGCGGTGCCTTTGGCCGCCCAATCACGCGAGGACCCCGAGCCGTATTCCTTACCGGCCAGGATCACCAGAGGGACCGCTGAGGCCGCGTAGGCGTTGGCGGCATCGTAGATAGCCATGGGCTCGGGGTTGGAGCTATCGGTGTCGGTGAGGTGGCGGGTGACGCCCCCCTCGACCCCGGGAACCAACTGGTTCTTGATGCGGGGGTTGGCGAAGGTGCCCCGGATCATCACCTCGTGGTGACCCCGGCGGGCGCCGTACTGGTTGAAATCGGCCGGTTGCACGCCGCGGCCCTGCAGGTAGGACCCCGCCGGCGAGCTGGCCCGGATGTTGCCGGCGGGGGAAATGTGGTCGGTGGTCACCGAGTCGCCCAAAACCGCCAGCACCCTGGCGTTCACGATGTCGGTGAGAGGTTCGGGCTGGGCGGGCATGTCGTCGAAGTAAGGGGCCCGAGCGATATAGGTGGAGTCCTCGCTCCAGGCAAAACGATCCCCGGTGGGGGCGGCAATGGCCTTCCAGCGATCGTCACCGTCGAACACCGCGCCGTACTCCCTGACGAACTGCTCGGTAGTGACGTTCTGCGCCACCGAGGCCGCCACCTCCGCAGTGCTCGGCCAGATGTCACGCAGATAGACCGGCCCGTCGTGGCCTTCCCCGATGGGCTCGTTGTAAGGGTCCCAATCCATGGTGCCGGCCAGGGCGTAGGCCACCACCAGTGGCGGCGAGGCCAGGTAGTTGAGCCGTACATCGGGGTTGACGCGCCCTTCGAAGTTGCGGTTGCCAGAAAGCACCGCAGATACCGACAATTTAGCCTCGTTCACCGCAGCAGAAATCTCTGCCGGCAAAGGTCCAGAATTACCAATACAGGTCGTGCAGCCGAAGCCTACTAAGTTGAAACCCAACTTCTCCAGGGCGGGCAACAAGCCCGCCTTCTCGTAGTAGTCCATGACCACCTTGGAGCCAGGGGCGAGGGAGGTCTTCACCCACGGGCGCCGTGACAGGCCCCGCTCCACCGCTTTTTGGGCGACCAGGCCGGCGGCCAACATGACGGAGGGGTTGGAGGTGTTGGTGCAACTGGTGATGGCGGCGATGGTCACCGCGCCGTGATCGAGGCTCACCGCCTCGCCGGAGGCCATGCGCACCGCGGTAGGCGTGGAGGTGGCCCCGGCGGCGGCCAACGTCTCCGCCAGCGCCGTCTTGGCCCGATCCAGCCGGATGCGGTCCTGGGGGCGGGAAGGGCCGGAAAGGGAGGGCACCACAGTGGAGAGATCCAGCTCGACGGTCTGGGAGAAAACCGGCTCCCGACTAGGGTCATGCCACATGCCCTGTTCTCTTGCGTAGGCCTCGACCAGAGCCACCTGCTGGGAGGAGCGGCCCGATAGGCGCAGGTAACGCAGGGTCTCATCGTCGATCGGGAACACGGTGATGGTGGAGCCGTACTCGGGGGACATGTTGCCGATGGCAGCCCGGTTCTCCGCCGGCACTGCGGCCACCCCGGGCCCGAAAACCTCGACGAACTTGCCGACCACCCCTTGACCGCGCAGCAGCTCCGTCACCGTCAACAGCAAATCGGTGGCGGTGGCCCCCTCGGGCAAGGAACCGTTGAGGCGCAGGCCAACCACCCGGGGGATGAGCATGGGGATGGGCTGACCCAGCATGGCCGCCTCGGCCTCAATGCCGCCCACGCCCCAGCCGACCACCCCAATGCCGTTGACGGTTGGGGTATGGGAGTCCGTGCCCACCACCGTGTCGGGGAAGGCCATGCCGTCGCGGCTGATCACCACCTGGGACAAATACTCCAGGTTGACCTGATGGCAAATACCGGTGTTGGGCGGCACCACTGAGAAATTGCGGAAGGCCTGCTGGCCCCACTTGAGGAACTCGTAGCGCTCGCGGTTGCGCTGGAACTCCAGCGAGGCGTTGAGATCGAAGGCGTTGGTGACGGCAAAATGGTCGACCTGGATGGAATGGTCGATGACCAGGTCCACCGGGACCAGCGGGTTGATGCGCTGCGGATCACCGCCGAGGTCGGCCATGGCATCTCGCATGGCGGCCAGGTCCACCACCGCGGGCACGCCGGTGAAGTCCTGCATCAGCACCCGGGCCGGGGTGAAGGCAATCTCGGACTCGGGCTCGGCGTGGGGGTCCCAGCGGGCCACGTTCTCCACGTCGGCGGCGGTCACCGCCACCCCGTCCTCGTGGCGCAACAGGTTCTCCAGCAGCACCTTCATCGAATAGGGAAGACGGGCGACATCGAAACGTGACAGCGCCTCGAGGGCGTAGATGTCGTGGGAGGTTCCGCCGACCGTGAGAGTACGTCGGGCGCCAAAGCTGTTGACCGCGGGCATGGCTCGACGCTAGCTCGACGAGGCCACAGCCACGCCAGACACCCCAGCCGCGCAACGACCGCGGCGAGCTGGCCGGGGTCTGAGCCCGTCGGTCTAGGGTGCCAGGCCATGACCAGGATCTTCGAAGGTCAACGGGTGGTGGAGTTGGCCGGCGGGATCGCCGGACCCTACGCCTGCCTGTTCCTGGCCGACCTCGGTGCCGATGTGGTCAAGGTCGAGCCGGGTGACGGTGACCCCTACCGGTCCCAGCCCGGCTTCCAGAGCCTCAACCGC
>JANPEN010000305.1:0-10018 GCA_031422955.1 Acidimicrobiia bacterium | reverse complement strand
GGTCGCCGCGTTAGCTCTCGTCGAGCCCGGTCGAGCCAAGGCCGCGGCCGCGCCCATGGCCACCACGTTCTTGGGATGATCATCGAGGGCGGCCCGAATGCCCAACTCCCGTTCGATCAGCTCGAAGATCAACGGCACCCGGGAAGATCCGCCGACCAACAACACCTTGTCCACCTCGGCCGGGCTGACCCCCGCGCCGTCCAGCGCGGCCCGCATGACCATGATCGACTCGGCGACAAAGGGCTCGATCATCTCCTCGAACTCTCGTCGGGTGATGCGCACCGCCTCCAGCCCGGTGGGTAGGGCCACATTAATGGTGGCGGCCACATCGGTGGAGAGGGTCTCCTTGGCTGCCACCACCTCTTGGCGCACGCTGCGCATGATCCGGGCGGAGGTTTCGAGGGCGGGATCAAGGCCACGCAAGGCCCCGGAAAGGCAGCGATCGACAAAGGCGATCAGCGCCTCGTCGAAGTCCACCCCGCCTAGGCGGTCCAAACCGGCAGGCTGACCGAGGACCTCGAAACCGTCGACGACTTTGCGCAGCACAGCTGCGTCAAAGGTGCCCCCTCCGAGGTCGTAGACGGCGATTACCGTACCAATAGGTATGCGTTCGTGGCGGGCGTGCCAGAGGGCGGCGGCCACGGGTTCGGTGATCAACTCAAAGGTGGCCCCCAAGCCCGAAAGGGCGGCCGCTTCGGCGAAAATATCCCTTCGAAAGGAACCCCAGTTGGCCGGATGGGTAAGCATGACCCGTTCGGGCGTCGCCCCTTCAGCCTGAACCACTTGGCCCAGCACGCCCCGCAGCAGGGCAGCGGTGAGCAAAGCCGGGGAGTAGGGCGTATCTCCGATGAGCACTGGAGCAGTGTCGCCCAATCGGCGCTTGATCTCGCGCACCACCAGGGTGGGGTCGCTGGCGGCCCGCCGTTGGGCGGCCTCGCCTACCAGCACGGTGCCATCGGGCCCCACGAAGACCACCGAAGGCACCGCGAAGCCGCGGCCCCCAAGGTCCACCATCTCCACCCGCTCACCTCGCAGCACGGCCACCGTCGAGAAGGTGGTCCCCAAGTCCACGCCGAGCGAATAGGTCACGAACCCTCCTGTTGCCGCGCCGCCCACGCGGTCCGGGCCGGCCATCAAGGTTACCAGTTTCGTCGACCAATTCGGGTTGATAACAACAGGTACTATCGTGTGGCTATCTCAGTCAAGCAATAACGAATACGTTGCTGGAGTGCATTTTGCCGCCACGGGCAGCTCGGTCGCTGCCTGCTTGGTCAGCTCGAAACACCGCTCGGTGGCGAGGCCGAGGTCTGTACAAAGTGGCTCAGGGCGGCGTTGACCCCGCCCGCAGCATGAGGGATCTGGCATTGGCTCAAAACCCCCTCTACCGCGGCCAGCACTCCCAACACCATGGTCTCGTTGAGCGAACCAAGATGGCCGATGCGAAACGTGTCGACGGCGAGGCGGTCCAAGCCGCCACCCACCGTTACGTTCCATTCCTCCCGCAGGCGCCGACGCACCTCCCGCGGATCATGGCCTTGGGCAAGGCGAACACACGTCACCGCGTCGGCCCGCTCCTGAGGGTTGGTGGCGTAGAAATCCAGGCCACCCCCGCGCCCGTCGTGCGGACCGCACCAGTGCGCCACTGCCGCTCGCACCCCATCGGCCAGCCGATGGTGGCGGGCAATGACCTGCTCCAGGCCTTCCGCCAGCAACAGGTCCAAACCGGCCCGCAGGGCGAACACCAATTGCACGGGTGGGGTACCGCAAAATTGGCGGTAGATATCGGCTTCGTTGCGTCCGGGCCAGGCCCAATAGCTGCGCCGGCTGCGAATGGTCTCGGCTCGCTTCACGGCCCGGGGTCCCGCGGCCACCAGGGCCAATCCGGGCGCCAGCATCAGACCCTTCTGCGAGGCCGCCACCACCGCGTCGAAGGCGGAGCTCGAAAGTGCGGTGGTCCCCAACGATGCCACCGCGTCCAACACCACCAGCGCGGGGTGGCCGCTGGCCTGCACGGCCTCGGCCAGGGCCGGCGCATCGTTGGTCACCCCCGTCGAGGTTTCCGTATGGATCAGCAACACCCCGGCCAGGGTCCGCGCCTCATCCGCCGCCAGCGCGTCGTGGACCGCCTCGGGCGACACCGCCCGGCGCCAATCCGAGGCCAACCACTGCACCTCCAACCCCAGATCCTGCGCCATATTGCCCCAGGTCAACGAGAAACGCCCGCAATCGGGAACGAGTACCCGCTGACCCGGCTCGAACAGGTTGACCAGGGCCGCCTCCCACCCCCCGTGCCCGCTGGCGGTATGGACGAACACCTCGCCGCCCTCGGCCACATCGAACACCCGGCCAAGGTCGGCCAAACAGCCCGCTACCAACTCGCTAAAGGGAGCGGCGCCGAACTCCACCGCCCGGCGACCGAGTGCAGCCAACACCTCCTCGGGCATGTTGGTCGGACCGGGATTCTGGATGAACTGCCAACCGGACATCGGGATCCACCGTAGTAGTGCGCTACGTCGTGGCCGCGCCGATTGGACACCGTCGCCGTCAACCGGCGGAGCCGCCGGCCACCTCGTAGCTCCAGAGCTCAGCCCCGGTGCTGACCGGGCCACCGTGGGCGGCGGGGGCGGCCGCGCCGCGATGGCCCTGGGCGAAAGAGTTCGACACCGTCCACGCCTGGAAGGCCGCTTCGTCTCTCCAGCGGGTCACCACCAACCACACCAAGCGGCTATCGGTCGGCCGCAACAATTCGAAACCCTCGAAGCCGTCCTGGCCGTCTACCGAACCGGCCCTGGCCGCGAAGCGTTGGGCCAGCTCGTCGCCGGAGCCTTCTGGCACGGTGATGGCGTTGATCTTGATGGTCGTCACCGCTGCATTGTCGGCCATAGCGGTGGCCTTCGACCAACCTCGGGCCACGACCAGCGGTGGACACGCCGGTAGCGTTGCCCTATGCGTCAGCTCCGGATGGTGGTGTGGCTGGCCTTGGCCACCGTGGCGCTTTCCGGTTGTTTTCGTTACCAATCCCGCATCGTGGTCAACGCCGACGGCTCCGGCATCGTGCGGGAGATCCTGGTCATCGACCGCACCATGTCAGCCAGCGGGGCCGGTGGGCAGCCAGCGGGGGACTCGCTCCTGCCCCGAGCGGCCGAGCTGTCTCTGCCCCCGTGGGTGGCCGTGCGGGACTACGCGGCCGGTGATTTCCAGGGCGTGGCCATGGACATTGCCTTCGACGGGCCGGAGCAGTTCAACGAGCGGCTCAACACCTTGCACCGTCTCCTGGCGGTCATGATGGACAGCCCGGCCACGTCAACCGTGGATCTGCAGCAGCGTGATGACGGCTGGTCTTTCACCATGCGAACGGCCGACTTAGCCGACGTGCCGAGCCTCAACCTGAGTGATCCACCCCCTCCGGCGATCTACCACCGCGGCGAGCTACTGCTGGCCTTGACGCTGCCTGGCCGCTTGGCCGAGCACAACGCCGACCAACAGATCGACGACGAGCTGATCTGGCACCTGTCGGCCCAGTCGGTGCAGACCCAGTTCTACGCCCACAGCGTGACCGCCACCAGACGGGCCGCCACCACCAACGGCAGCACCGCGCTGCAGATCGCCACCGCCGTCGCCGCGGCGAGCGGGCTGGCGCTGTTCGCCGTAGTGGCGCTGAGCCGACGCCAACCCCGCCACTCGAGCGCGGCCGCGACTGCGACCCCGACAGGCCACCGAGCGACGGCGGGCGGCGTGGCCACGGGCCCTGGACGCCAGCTCGGCGAGGCCCGACCGGTCGAGCCAGGGCCGCCGTCGGCTTGGCCCGCCCTCCCGCCGCCCGGGCCCCCCACCCCGACCAGTCCGCCTCACAGGGGACCGGGCCAGTTTCACCCGGGACCGGGCCAGACTCACTCGGGACCGGGCCAGACTCACGCGGGACCCGCTCCCCCGCATTAGCGGCAACGCCCGGGGCTACCTGACTCCCGGTCACTGGCGCGGGCGGCCGACAACCGGCGTTGCGCGCCGGGTCCCCCACTCCCGGCGAACCCGGCCCGGCCCAGGTGCGGTACCGACCACTCGCCACGGTCTCCTGGCACCGCCTTTTCGGTGGAGGTCGGTTACCCTCCACCGCCGTGACCAACGCGCTGAGCCTGCCCGAACGAGCCCGTCGCCAGACCACCGTGGACATCGTGATCCGGCTGCTACGCCGCGCCGGCCCGGCCGCCGACACCGCCGAGGCACGACTCAGCACCGACGCTCGGCCCTACACCGCCGACGAGCCCTCCACACCCCAGGAGATCAACGCCATCATCGACGCCGCCTTTGCGGTGCTCATGGAGCAGTTCCTCGAGCAGGTACAAGACGCTGCGGCCATGGCCCCCGATCCGCTGAGCGCCCTCTGGCGGGCAACGGAAACCTTCGTCGATCCGAGCCCAGCAGGCACAGACAGCACCCCCGTTCTGTGGCACGAGTTGCAACTGCACGCCAGGGCGACCAACCGCCCCGAGGCAGTGGCCGAGCTCACCGAAAGAACCCTGCGCTTCTTCACCAACCTGGTCACCGCCACCGGCACCCCCGAACCGGCCGCCCTCGCCTCGACGTGGGTGTCCTGCCTGATCGGGGCGGTCGCCCGCCAGAGCGTGCAGGCCCGGCCTGTTCGCGCCATCGTCGAGGAACTGTCCTTCTCCTTCGGGCTGCCCCTTCCCAGCCTCGCCCGCTGACCCCACTGACCCCGCTCCCGCCCGGGAGGCCGCTGCTACGGTGCGACCCGTGATCGACCTCGGCCTCGCCGGCACCACCGCCCTCATCACCGGCGCCGGCCAAGGCTTGGACCGCGCCATCGGCGTCGCTCTTGCCAAGCAAGGGGCCAACGTCGTCTTCGGCTATCACCGCTCCGGTGAAGGCGCCGAGGCCGCCGCCGCGCTGGCTCGGGCCAGCGGCGTGGGCTCGGTGGCGGTCGCCCTGGGCCTGGCCCGGGCCATCGACGCGGTGATGGCACCCAGCGTCAGCCCTCCATGAAGCCGGCGCCCTTTCGCTATCTCCGTCCTACCTCCCTCGACGACGCCCTGGCCGCGCTCCACCAGGCCGCCAGTGAGGCCAGCCCCGACGGCGACGAGCTCACCAGCGACCAGGTTAAGGTCCTGGCCGGCGGGCAAAGCCTGGTGCCGCTGCTGAGCATGCGCCTAACCCAGCCGGAGCTGCTCATCGACCTCAACGCGGTGGCGGGCCTGAACCGCATCGAGCGCGACGGCGACGACCTGCGGGTGGGAGCCATGACCCGCCACGAGCGCCTGGTCGATGACCCCGTGATTACCGCTGAGGTCCCGTTAGTGGCCCAGGCCGCGACCTACATCGGCCACCGCGCCATTCGCACCCGAGGAACGCTGGGGGGCAGCCTGGCCCACGCGGATCCCGCCGCCGAACTCCCCTTGGTGGCGCTGGCCCTCGAGGCGGAGATCGAACTGGCCAGCCTCAGCGGCACCCGGAGGGTACCCGCCAGTGCCTTTTTCGAGGGCCCGCTGAGTACCTGCGTGGGGGCCGACGAGTTGATCGTGGCCGTGCGCTTCCCCCTGACCACCGCCCGTCGACCCTTCGGATTCGCCGAGTTGGCCAGACGACACGGCGATTTCGCTCTCGCCCTGGCCGCGGTGACCGTCGCCGTGGATGCCGACGGCGCCTGTCGGGCAGCCACCATCGCGGTGGGTGGCGTGGCTGGAACACCACTGCTGCTGGGGGCGGCGGCTCGCGCCCTGATCGGCACTCGTCTCGAGGACGACGCAGTGGATGCGGCAGCGCAGGCCGTGACCGCCCACATCAACCCCCACGGAGACCTCCATGCCAGCGCCGGCTACCGCAAGGCCATGGCCCAACTCTTGGTTCGGCGGGCCATTCAATCCGCCCGCGGAGCCCGATGAACCCGATAAGCCCGATAAGCCCGATTAGCCGTTGGCCGCTGCAGTGCACCGTCAATGGCGTACCGCGCCAGCTCGAGGTCGAACCTCGCCATACCGCGGTGGACGTTCTGCGAGAGCAGTTGGGCCTCACCGGCACCCACGCCGGTTGCGAGCACGGGGTGTGCGGCGCCTGCACGATCCTGGTTGACGACGAACCGGTACGCTCCTGCCTGCTGTTCGCCGTGCAACTGGAAGGGTGCACGGTGACCACGGTGGAAGCATTGGCTTCACCGGAAGGCGAATTGCACCCGTTACAAGACAGCTTCAGCGCCCACCACGCCCTGCAATGCGGGTTCTGCACGCCGGGGATGCTGCTGACCGCGCTGGATCTGTTGGCCCGAAACCCCGACCCGACCCGGTCAGAGGTGCGCCAAGCCTTGTCAGCCAACCTGTGTCGGTGCACCGGCTATCAGCAGATCGTCGACGCGGTCATGGACGCAGCCCGTTTGCGCTGATGGCCTATTGTGCGGCTCATGCAACTTGGAGCCGTCCTTCCCCACAACGAGATCGGCAACGATCCCGGCGCCATCAAGGCCTATCTCCAAGGGGTGGAGGACCTGGGCATGACCCACCTGCTCATCTACGACCACGTGATGGGAGCAGATCCCAATCGGGCCGGCGGGTTCAAGGGCCCCTACGACAAAGACGTCGCCTTCCACGAGCCGTTCACTTTTTTCGCCTTCGCCGCTGCGGTGACCACCTCCATCGAGCTGGTCACCACCGTGTTGATCCTGCCCCAACGCCAGACCGTGCTGGTCGCCAAACAGGCCGCAGAGGTTGCGTTGTTGTCCAACAACCGGCTTCGCCTGGGCGTGGGCACCGGCTGGAACAAGATCGAATACCAGGCCCTGAACGAGAACTTCACCAATCGGGGAAAGCGTCAAAGCGAACAAGTAGAGCTCATGCGCAAGCTATGGAGTGAAGATGCGTTCAGCTTCGAGGGGAGCTATCACACCATCGATCAGGCCAGCATCAACCCTCGCCCCACTGCCCCGGTGCCCATCTGGTTTGGGGGCTCCGCCCCCGCTTTGTTGCAGCGCTGCGCACAGTTGGGTGACGGTTGGATGCCCTTGGGCGGGGCCAACGACAAGTCCCAAGCCCTGCTCGAGGAGATCCGCGGCCATCGTGTGGCCGCCGGGCGAACCATGGACGGCTTTGGGGTGCAGGCCCAGGCCCAGTTCGCCGGCGGCTCGCCCGAACGTTGGCGAGCTCACGCCGACAAGTGGCGCGAGATCGGTGCCACCCACATGGCGGTAGCCACCCACATGGCGGGGCCCACCAACGTCGAGGGGCACCTGGCCCGCATCGTGCACTACCGCGACGCCATCAGCTGAGCGGTTGGCCTACGCGGCGCGCCGTCACGAGTTGAGGCGGCGGAGGGCGTCGCTCCACGACGGGTTACCTTCGGAACCTTTGAGCGTCCAACGGACAAACTTGGTCTGTCCCATCTCCGCTTTGAGTTGATCCATCAGTTCAGTGTGGGGGTGAGCAGCCACGAACGCAGCCAGCGCCGCTTCGTTCTCCCATACCGAAAGCGTGGCGTAGTACTTCCGCCACGGTTGGGCGAGCAACGAGAACCCGACGACACCGTCGGTACCCGCGAGCTGTTTGCGCACGGCCATAGCCCCCCGGAACATCTTGCCCGTAGAGGATCGGCTCAGGGGCGGAATGCTCGACGCAAGCGCGACGTACTCACGATCAGCCTCAAGGGGCTTCATCGACTTCCATGGTGACTTCACGCGCACCTCCTCGTCGGTGCCGGAAACCTACTCGCCGGCTCCTTCAGGCGCTGAGAGATCCTTGGCCAGGCCCGCGAAACTCAATCGGCCAGGTCCGTCTGGGGACATGTCCTGTGCCGCCGGCTCGGCCGCAACCAGCGGCGGGCCACGGCGAGGCGGAGCGGGGCTTCCTTGCCAACAGCACGGTGGCCGCCTGAGCGGGCAGCCGCCGTCCCAGCTCCCTACTTGGGTGATGGTGACAAGCTCGGGCTCAGCTGCAGGTGGCACCGCCGCTGTGAAGTCCACTGGGGCGAAGGCATTCGACGGAGACATCCCATCCGTTTTCGGCTCCGGTGCCCGACGCTCGGCATGACTCGTGCAGCCCACCGGTCTGTGGTGGCCCACCGTACCCCCGGGCCGGGACGAGCACCGATCACCCCAAGGCGGTCGGAGTCGACCGAGGCCGAGCGATCGCTCTCGTCACATATCGGGCACGACCGGTTGGGGTGGTTCTGATCGGGCCACCAGGTCCGCGACGATAGGGCCGAGCTGAGCGGGGTCCCAACGGTCCTCCTGCTGGACGAAGGGACCGCGGCGGAACCCTTCGATCACTCCGATCCGGCCACCCATCACCTCGAACACCTGGCCGGTGACCCCGGCCGAGGCTGCGCTACCCAGCCACACCACCAGCGGGGCCACGTTCTCGGGGTCACTCCAGTGGTACAGATCTTCGTCCCGATCCGCCCCCAGACCAAGCGGTATGGTCATGCGGGTCCGCCCGGCGGGAGCAATGGCGTTGGCGGTCACCCCGTAGCGCGCCAGTTCCTTGGCCGCCACCAAGGTGAAGCCGACGATGCCGGCCTTGGCCGCAGCGTAGTTGGCCTGGCCGGGGTTGCCGAACAGGCCCGAGCCGGAGCTGGTGGAGACAATGCGCCCATCCACTGGCTCGCCCGCTTTGGCCAGATCCCGCCAGTACTGGGCGGCCACGTGGCTGGGCTGGTAGGTGCCCTTGAGGTGCACCCGCATCACCGCGTCCCATTCGTCCTCGGTCATGTTGGCCAGCACCCGGTCACGCAACATGCCCGCGTTGTTGACCAACACGTCGAGCCCACCGAAATGATCAATAGCCGTTTGCACGAGGTTTCGAGCCCCGGCCGCATCGGCGACGTCATCGGTGTTGGCCACGGCTTGGGCCCCCATGGCCCGCAGCTCGGCGGCGACCTCTTCGGCGGGAACCGCTGAATGGCCAGAACCGTCGACCTCGCCACCTAGGTCGTTGACCACCACCTTGGCCCCCTGGGCAGCGAACTCGATGGCGTGGCCCCGACCAATACCTCGACCAGCCCCGGTGACGATGACGACGCGCCCATCGCAGATTCCGCTCATCCGGCCTGTACCCCCCATGATCGAACCACCCCTGGCCTACGCACCCTAGACCAGCGGCGGGACCCGATCTCGGCCGCCGTTATCCGTGCATGCCACCATCGACCACGAACTCTTGGCCCGAGCAGTAGCTGGCCTCGCTCGAAAGTAAGAAGATGACCAGCGAGGCCACCTCCGAAGCGGCGGCTTGGCGGCGCAGAGGCACCGCTCGCAACATGCGGTCCTTGTCGAAGTCCTTGGTCATCTCGGTGTCGATGAGGCCGGGATGCACCGAGTTCACCCGCACGCCGTTGGGGCCCAGCTCCTTCGCGGCCACCTTGGTCATTCCCCGCACCGCGAACTTCGATGCGGTGTAGGCCATGGAGCCGAATATCCCCTCCAGGCCCGCCACCGAGGAGATGTTGACGATGGACCCTCCCCCCTGTTTGATCATGGTCTCTGCGACCGCCCGCATGCCCAGGAAGACGCCGGTCTGGTTGATGGCGATGACCCGGTTCCAGTCCTCGGTGCGGTAGTTGACCAACCGGGAAGCGTGCAGAATGCCGGCGTTGTTCACCAACCCGTCGATGCGGCCATGGCGCTCGGTGACGGTGGAAACGGCGGCGGCCCAACCGTCCTCGTCGGTCACGTCGAGGTGGAGGTAGTCGGCACCGAGCTCGCCGGCGGTGCGCTCACCCTCCTCATCCAACACATCGGCAAGGACGACGGTGGCTCCTTCAGCCAGGGCCAAGCGACCCTCGGCCGCGCCCTGTCCTCGTGCCCCGCCAGTGATCAGCACCACGTTCCCATCGAGTTTTCCCATAGCCCTTTCGTAGCAGGCGCGCCGGTGATCCTGCCTGGTTCGGCTGCCACGCTGGCGGCGTTGGCCTCCCCCAGCCAGTCCTGGGCGGGCCGACACCAGCGATTGAACCCTCTCCCACCCTCCTATCCCCACCCCGCCTACCCCCCACCGCCTCGTTCCCGTTTCCCGTCCCGTTCTCC
>JANPEN010000304.1:0-3564 GCA_031422955.1 Acidimicrobiia bacterium | reverse complement strand
CCTCGTGCGCCAATCGTTCGCCTTCCTGCTGCCCGTCATCGTGCTGGCCTGCCTATTGGAATCCCGTCGCCGGCCCTGGCGGCGCCGAGTTGGCCGAGGCGTCGCGGTGGGCCTGGCTGCCGCCCTCCTGGTGGGCCCGTGGTGTGTGCGCAACATCATCATCAGCGGGGAGTTCGTGCCCTTTGGGGCCAACTCGGGCGTCAGCCTGTTTGCGTCGGCTCGTCAATACCAAGGCGAGCACAACGAGCGTTACTGGCCTCAGTACCTTCCCACCATCGCCGAGAACCTGCAGATCATCGACGCCGAGATTCCTCCCCCGCCGGGCACCGCGCCCGGCCTCGACGAGGGGGTGGGCGGAGGCCCAGCCCGGGAGGCAGCCCTGGATCGGATGCTGACCGAGCAAGCCATCGACCGATTCGCCTCACTGTCAACCGGGCAGATACTCACTGGTATGGGCAAGCACCTCATCGTACTGTGGTCGGTGCCCCCTGGTCTGGCGCCGTTGGCCAACATCGACGCCGCTCTCATGCTCGGCGCATTGGCCGGATTGGTCATAGCGGCGCGGGAGCGAAAGGCGCACTGGCCGCTTTGGGTGCTACCGGTCTACCTATCGTGTTTCCACGTTATCTTTCATGTGGAGACCCGCTATAGCCTTCCCGCCCGGCCCCTGCTGCTCGTTTTCACTGGGTTGGCGATGATTCGGGCGTTCGACCAGCTGCGAGCACAACTGGTCAGGTCCCTACCTCTGGCCGGGACCACGTGAAGCGATCCCATCCCCGCTTGGGCTGGAGCTATCTCCTACCGCTAGGTATGGTGCTAGTCCTGCTCATCGGCTTTAGCCTGACCGACTGGCGCATGACCACCGCGACCGGCAACCAGGCCGGGGTCGATTTCGTGTCCGTGGCGGTAGCCGCGGAGTTGGTGAACCAAGGCGGAGGGAGCCTCTATGACCTGGCGGCCCAACGCACCGAGCAGCTCGAGTTGAGCGGCGACCCCACCGACGCGCCCCGGCCCTTTTCCAACCCACCCTTCGTCGCCCAATTGGCCAGCACGCTCATCAGCGGTGATCTGGAAGCCGGGTTCCTGCGCTTGGTTCTGATCAACCTGGCCGCGGTGGTGGCCCTCGCCGTGATCGTGGTCAGGGTCACCCCCGCCCTGTCGGCCGGGCGGCGGGTGCTGCTCGTCATGGGCCTGACAGCTAGCGCCTCGGTGGGCACCGCCCTGGCCGAAGGGGCCATCACCCTGATCGCCTGCCTCGGTTTGGCCTTGCTGCTGCTGGGCGACCACGAGGGCCGCGTTTGGCTCCAAGCCGTCGGGTTAGCCCTGGCCTCGGTCAAACCTCATCTGGTGGTGGTGCCCCTGGTCGTGGTCCTGGCCGCTCGACGCGGGGCGGTGGTGGCTCGCCTAGCCGGGCTGGGCGCGGTGGTGTCGGCCTGGAGCGTGGCCACGGTAGGGGTCCGCCCCTGGTTGGCCTACCCCGCCACCCTCATCGAGGCGGGCGGCTCCGCCGCTCCCGAGCGGCGTTTCGCCTTGCGCTGGTGGAACCTGGCCACCACCTTGCGGGTGCTGCTCGGTCCAGGCGGCGAGGCGGCAGTAACCGTGTTGGGCTGGGTCGTGCTGGTCACCGGCGTGGCCGGCCTAGCCGTGCTGGCCGCCAGAACCGCCACGACCGGCCAGCGATGCTCGGCGCCCCCGCTAGCCGTCGCCGCGGTGCTCGGTATCTTGGTGCTGCCCCACGCCAACCCCCATGATCTGGCCTGGGTACCGCTGGCCTTCGCCCTGTGTTGGGCCCACCCGAACTGGCCGACTCGACCCCGCTGGCAGCGCCAGGTCCTGCTGGGTACGGCGGTGCTGTGGGCGCCGGCCACCTGGGTGGCCTTGGCCACGGCACCGCGCGGCGGTAGCGTGGCCCCCGTTGTCTTGCTGGTCGTGTTCGGGGCGGTGGCGGGGCGAACCCCGGCGGCCCCGCCCGCTCCTGGCTTGCCCGGCCCGGCGCGGCACCCCGGCGAGGTCGGCGTAACCCTGCGCTGAGGGCGACCGGCCGGACCTCGCTCAGCTGGCCAGGACCAAGTCGGCCGGTTCGCCCGGCTGGTCCTGGGGGACGGCGGGGCGAGCAGCACGCAGCGCCAGAAGCAGATCGGCCGATTCGGCTAGGGCCCACACCGCGGCGAAACCGCCGAAGGCGGTGCCGATCCCCGGTCGGTAGAAGAACACCGCCGAGACGACCACCGTGGCCAACAAGCAGACCCCGCCGACCCGACGCCAGGCCCGGCTGACGTAGCTGTCGCGGTCGAGGTACCAGCCGGCCGCCGCCACCGCCACTACCAGGCCGTCGTAGAAGTACAGGCGAGGGTTGACCGCCACCATGACCAGGGCCAGCAACCCGACCTGGCGAAGCATGCCCCGCCCCCGAGCGCCAGCCGAGCCCGGGCCACGATGGCGGTACCAGACGACGCACGCCAAGGCCACCAGCGGGGTGACCAGGCAACCCCACAGCAGCCACACCCACCTCGTGGCGGACAAGTTCCCCGACAGAACCCGCAGGAAGGCCAGCAGGGTGATCTGTTTGGCCACGGGGGCCTGACCGGCCTCTTGGCGTTGGGCGACAGCGGCCACTGCGTCCACAAAGGCGCTCCAGGCTCCCAGCGAGAAGGGGGCGGTGACGACCACCAGCACGACCACGCCGCTGAACCAGCGTGCCAGCAGGGTCCATTGACCTCGAACGACCAGGAACAGGGCCACGAAGATGGCCAGGTTCGGCTTCAGCGCCAACAGCACCAGCCAGACACCGGCACGCCGTGGATCGATGGAGTTGGGCCCGAACCCGCCGTGCGCCCTACCCCCGCCGTAGGCGGCCAGGGCGGCCAGGCTCAGCAGGTAGAGCCAGCTGTACTGGCCGGTGACGATGACCTGGGTGGTGGTGGGAGCGGCCAGCAGTGCAGCGCAAAACACCAGATAGCGCCCGGCCTGGTCTCCGACCAGCTCATGGAAGCGTCGGCAAGACCACCACATCGCCCCCAGCGCCGAAATGGCGCACACCAAGTAGGAGGGCCAGTAGGGCAACACCCCCAGCGGCAGGCTGAGGGGCAGGGCGATGGGTGGGTACAAGTACGGCCAGCGCTCCTCGGCGGAGCCCGTGTACACCACCGACCAGTCCCCTCCCAAGGCACGCCAGCCGGCGTTGTCGAACGCCACCCAATCGCGGTGCAACAGCGCAGGATGGTGATACACGGTGATCAGCCAAAGGCCGACCACCCCGAGGGCGAGGGCGAACCCGAGCAAATACCCGAGTCGACGAGCTCGCCGCCGAGTGCGGCTGGGGACGGCGGACACCTGGCAATCTTCGGTCCGCCGCCAGCCAGCCTTGAGTTCGCTCAGCTACTGATGAGCTGTGGGTAGGTCTGAAACAGGTTGGACACCGCTTGGCCGAAGGCGGTCACGGCCAGCACGATGACCACGGCGATGGTGCCCAGCAGCAGGGCGTATTCTGCCGCGGTGGCCCCTCGGGTCGAACGAAGCCGCTCCGTGAGTTGGCCAACCAGCAGCGTTGCCGACGCCCGGGTG
>JANPEN010000303.1:0-3408 GCA_031422955.1 Acidimicrobiia bacterium | reverse complement strand
CGTGGCCGCCCTCGAGGCGACCGTACCCAGCTCGGGTCCCCTGCCCCCCATCACCTTGGCCACGCTGCGGGACAAGATGGTGGACCTCTCGGTGGAGGTGGCCGAGGGCGCGGTGTGGGCCAACTCCTCCCTCAACGACATGGGCCGCTCGGTGGCTCGCATCCCCCAGGAACGCCGCGACGCGGGGTTCTTCGTGGGCAACATGTTGCCCACCGTCATCGACGACGATCGCGTCGCCGCCGGCAACCGCAACCGGGCCACCCTGACCGGCTACGTGAGCCTGCCCAACTATCGCAACTACTGGAAGCTGGCCGGCTACGAGGAGGAGATGAACGCCATCGAGGCCGCCCTCGCCGCCGGCGAGAAGGACAAGATCACCGCGGCCATGAGCGAAAAGTGGCTCTCCAGCTGCACCGTGTACGGCTCGGTCAACCAGGTTCGGGAAACGACAGAGGCGTGGCTCGACCTGGGCGTGACCCCCATCCTGGTGCCTAGTTCGACCAGCGGCGGTCAGCTCAAAGCGATCGAAGAGATGTTCAGCGCTTTCTCCTGACCGCGCCCGGCGTCATCCCACGCGCTTGCAGCCGCGCCGTCATCCCACGCGCTTGCAGCCGCGCCGTGCACCTGCCCGATGGGCACCATTGGCTCTCCCTCCCGCAGATCGATACAGCGGCTGGTGAAGCTCAGCACGGCCAGCTCGGCCTGCAGATCCAACTCCACGTGGTCGAGCGTGCCGGCGGCCACGCCTCGCTGAACCAGACGGGCGAAGTGCACCAACTTGGCGGTGACGCTGGAGAAGGCGCCGATCCCCTCGTGGCCGTCGACCACTTCCACCAGCCGGGCCGCGGCCCGGCTGAGGTGAGGACCCAGGCGGGTCACGATCTGGGCCAGCATGGAGGCCACGTCGACGATGGGCATGCGGTACTGCTCCATCTCCGACGCTTCCACGACCAGCCGGGCCCGGCCCTCGGCCAACCGCGCCTGGCTTTCCGCCACGCTGGCGGCCAGGGTGGCGGCGGCGCTGGCTCTGACCTCGGCGGCGCTGCGCTCGGTCCGCTTCAACAGGTCGGCGGCTTGGCGCTCGGTCCGCGTCACCAACTGGCTGGCGGCGAGCTTGGCATCGCCCAAGAGTTGGCGGGCCTCCAGCTCGGCCACCGCCAGACGGGCCCCTGCCTGCACCTCGGCGGTCGAGATCATGGCCGTCGCCTGCTCAGCGGCGTCCGCCAGCACCGCGTCACGGGTCTGGCGGGCCAGGTCGAGTGACGTGGTCAGCTCGTCCTCCAGGGCGTGGAGACGTTCTAACTCATCGAGCAGGGACACCGAGTACGTGCGGGCCGCCAACGTGGTCGACTCGGCGTGTTCGATGCGGTGATGGAGATCTTCCACCGCCGCGTCAACGGCTCTTGGTTCGTAGCCCCGCCGAATAACGGGGAATTGGGGCAATCCCATAGGTAGGCGTTCTTCCCGAGCGAGTGAGCTAGCCAGTTCTAGGGATCAACATCGGCAGTCCCGCTCCCCAACTTGAGCGATACCACGCCGGGAAGCTGGCCTCAGCCGCCGCCCATGAACATCCTCCACTGGTCCAGGCTCTGCAGGCGATAGACGAAGTTCGAACGCCGTACTTCTTCCATAGACGCGAAGGGGTCGGCCGCGTAGAGATGGCCGGGGTAGAGCACCGCGTCGTCGGGCACCTGGGCCAAGGTGTGGTGGATCGAGTGATAGAGCGCTTCGGCGTCGCTGCCGGGCAGATCCACCCGCCCGCAGCCCTCCAAGAACAGCGTGTCCCCTGCCACCAGGTGGCCTTCGCACAAGAAGCACTGGCTGCCGGGGGTATGACCGGGGGTGTGGATCAAGGTGATGGGGATTTGACCCACCAGCACCACGTCGCCGGAGCCGTGACGCACCAGGTCGGTCTCGGACACGCCGGTGACCTTGATCACCCCGTCACCCTCGGCGTCTTGCACGTGGACGGGAACGGACCCACGGGCCAACACGTCCGCCACCCCTTCGACGTTGTGACCGAAGAAGCTGCCCCCGACGTGATCGGGGTGGTAATGGGTGACCAGGACGCCACTCAGCCGAAGATCCTCTGCTGCCAGCAGATCCAACAGACCACCGACGTCGTAGGCGGGGTCGACCACCACCGCCTCGCCGGTTTCGCGGTCTCCGATGATGTATTGGAAGTTGACCATTTGACGGGCAACGTCGTCGCCCTTGGCGGTATCACGGCCGGCCAACACCTGACGGAAATACAAGCGGCTCACCCGCCGGAACCTACTCGCTCGGCGGACCCGGCCTCATCGCCGGCAAGACCAGCACCGAAAGGCTCCGCACCGGCGGGCCCCAGCAGGGTGTCGAGCACAAAGGCCAACACGAAGGCTTCGTCGCGCCAAGCGTTGTAGCGACCGGAAGGGCCCCCGTGACCGGCACCCATCTCGGTCTTGAGCAACAACAGGTTGGTGTCCGTCTTGGTGGCCCGCAGCCGGGCCACCCATTTGGCCGGCTCCCAGTAGCTGACCCGGGGGTCGTTCAGCCCCGCCGTCACCAGCATGGGCGGATAGGACTGGGCAGCCACGTTCTCATAGGGCGCGTAGGCCTTCATGTACTGGTAAAAAGCTTCGTCGGCGACGGGGTTTCCCCATTCCTCCCATTCCATGACGGTCAGCGGCAACGAGGGATCCAAGATGGTATTCAACACGTCGACGAAGGGGACCTCGGCCACCACCGCCCCGAACAGCTCGGGGGCCCGGTTGACCACCGCGCCCATCAAAAGGCCCCCGGCGGAACCACCCCGGATGGCCAGCCGCGCCGGCGAGGTCCAGCCCTGGTCCACCAAATGTCGGGCGCAGGCAATGAAGTCGGTGAAGGTGTTGGTCTTGTGCAGGAACTTGCCCTGGGTGTACCAGGGCCGGCCCATCTCTCCACCGCCGCGGATGTGGGCAAGGGCGAACACGAAACCCCGGTCCAGCAGCGACAACCGCACGGAAGAGAAGTACGGGTCCATCGACGCCTCGTAGGAGCCGTAGCCGTAGAGCAGGGCCGGGGCGGAGCCGTCACGCACAAAACCTTGGCGATAGACCAAGGTGATCGGCACCGACGTGCCATCGGCGGCGTCCGCCCACACCCGCTCGGTCACGTAGTCGTCAGGATCGAAGGGACCCAGTACCGGTTGTTGTTTCAAAAGGGTGTGCTGGCGTTGGTCCAGGTCGTAGCTGAACACCGAAGCCGGGGTGCGCATGGACTCATAGCGATAGCGATAGACGTCGGTGTCGAACTCGGGGTTGGCCCCTCCACTGGCAGTGCCGACCGCCTCGGGCTGGCTGATGATGTGTTCCTCGCCGTCGGAGAGGCGACGCACCCGAAGTTGGGGGGTGGCATCGACGCGTTCGTGGATGACGAGATGCGTGC
>JANPEN010000302.1:0-4472 GCA_031422955.1 Acidimicrobiia bacterium | reverse complement strand
CGACCACGGCTTCGACTCCTTCGAGCCGCCCTTGCTGGTTGCGGATGACCGGAGCGCCGCCACCCCCGGCGCAGATGACGATGGCCCCACTGGTGAGCAGCAGGCGGATGAGGCGGGTTTCGAGGACCCGTCGGGGTTGGGGTGAGGGGACGACCCTTCGCCAGCTCTTCCCATCCGGCTTCACGGTCCAGCCGAGTTCGGCGGCGAGCGCCCTGGCCCGGGTTTCGTCGTAGATCTCCCCGATGAACTTGGTCGGATTGGCGAACGCGGGATCGGCTACCGAGACCAGGGTTTGGTTGATGATGGCGGCGATCTGGCGGCCGGGGAGCTCGTTCTGAAGGGCTTGGAGCAGCCAGTATCCGATCATCCCTTGGGTTTGGGCACCCAGCACATCAAAGGGAAATGGGCGGCTCAGGTGAGGGTCCGCTGCACTCTCGATGGCGAGCACCCCGACTTGGGGGCCGTTGCCGTGGGTGATGACCAGCTCGTGGTCCATGGCCAACGGGGCGAGGGCGCGCACCGCCACCGCGACGTTGGCTTCTTGAATGTCGTTGTCGGGGGTGTCCCCCCGCCGCAGCAGAGCATTGCCACCGAGGGCGACGACAACCCGTATCACGAGCCCATCATGCCTTCTCGAAGATCAGGGCAATCTCTCGGCCCCCGAGGCGGGGGACCTCGGTGCCCGCGCACTTGGCCGCCTTGAGATCCTTGAAGAGCTGCAGAAGATTGAATGACATTGCCTATATCCCGTCTCGTTCGATCGGGCAGGTCATGCAGCGCGGGCCACCGCGACCGCGTCCGAGTTCGTTCCCGGCGATGGTGATGACCTCGACGCCATTCTTGCGCAGATGGGTGTTGGTGGTCACGTTTCGTTCGTAGGCGACGACGACGCCGGGGCGTACGGCGAGCACATTGCAGCCATCGTCCCATTGCTCGCGCTCCGCTGCACGTACGTCTTGGGTGGCGGTCAACACGTTGATGCTGTTCAGCCCGAGCGCCGCAGCGATGACCCGGTGCATTTCGTCTGGGGCATGGGCGGTGATGTTTAGTTCCTTGTCGTGGTCGCCCCGTTCAATAGTGTAGGAGGCCAGCATTCCGAGCCCCGCGTACTTAGTGAAAGTGTCGGAGTCGACCATCGACATCACTGTGTCAAGATGCATGACGCTGCGAGCCTCTGGCATCTGCACCGCCACGATCTTGGTGACCTCACCCCCGCCGAAGAGCCGGGCGGAGAGTCGCTCGACGCCCTGAGGCGAGGTGCGTTCGCTCATCCCCACGAGCAACGCGCCCCGTCCGATCACATGGATATCGCCGCCCTCGGTGGTGGCGACCCCGTTGGCGGAGCCCGGGGACCACACCTCGAACTCGGCCGCGGCGAAGAGCGGGTGGTGACGGTAGATCGCCTCGTAGTGCACGGTCTCGCGCATGCGGGCCTTCTTACGCATCGAGTTGATCGACACCCCGCCGTAGATCCATGCCGAGGTATCGCGGGTGAACATAGTATTCGGCAGGGGCGGCAAGAGCAGGGCGTCGATATCCATGACCGCGAAAGGAATCGACTTCGGCTCACCGATGTGTTCCAAGACCTCGCGTTTGGACATGCCGCCGATCAAGTACATGGTGAGGTCGTCGAGGGCCATCGTGTCGAACAGGTTGCGCAGATCATCTATAAGTCTCGGCCCGAACACTCGCTCATCAAAGACGCGGTCGAGGATGTGTTGTTTGGCTTCGGGAATCTCCACTGTCTCACGCAGCAGCTCATCGAAGAGATGAACGAGCACGCCAGCTTCGCGCAGCGCCTCGGCAAACGCGTCGTGTTCTTGCCTGGCCATTTTCACCCACAGGATGTCGTCGAACAACAACGCTTCCCGGTTGCTCGGAGTCAGACGCTTGAGTTCCAGCGCGGGCCGATGCACAATCGCCTGGCGCAGCTGACCAACCTCAGAATCGACGCGGAAGCTCATGGGCGGACCTCTCCCTACCGGTGCGCCGAACTGCGCCAACCATGCCCTCAGCGTGGGCGATGCGCAGGCCTCCCACCACCGCCTACCGGCACCGCGGCGAGGGACCTATGGCCCTGGCAGGCACCCGCCGGGCCCGCCACGATCGGTCCCGAGGGTGATGTGAACAAGGCCTGAGACAAGAGGACAGCTGTGACAATCGTCGAAGAAGATGAAGAAGATGTCGACCTAGGCGATGTCGGTGAGACCCCCGCTCGTCGATGGAAGTTCCCCAGCGCGTTTACCGTGCTGTTCATCGTCACGCTGGCAGTCTGGTTGCTTGCCTTCGTGGTGCCCAGTGGGCAGTATCAGACCGACGCGGACAGCGGCCGACCCGTCCCCGGAAGCTACGTCGAGGCCGATGCCGGCCTAACCTTTACCGACCGCATGTACGACCTTTACATGGCGCCTGTCAACGGCCTCTACGGCGTGAAGTCCGCCGAGACCGGCAAGATTGGGCCATACGAAACCGGGGACTTGTACGGCGCGGCAGGGGTGTTCCTGTTCGTTCTCGCTATCGGGATCTTCATCACCATGACGATGAAGTCGGGGGCGATCAACGCCGGCATAGCCCGCATCAGTGCCAGGTTCGGGGGTCAAGGTATCGCGCTGATCATCATTCTGATGTTCCTGTTCTCCATCGGCGGGACCACCGAGGGAATGGCCGAGGAAACCCTTGGTTTCTACGCCCTGGTGGTGCCGCTGATGCTGAAACTCGGCTACGACCGAATGGTAGCGGCGAGCGTGATCCTGCTCGGCGCAGGGATCGGGACGCTGGGCTCCACCATCAACCCCTTCGCCACCGGCGTCGCCTCTGGAGCGGCTGATATCTCCATTGGAGACGGCTTGGGCCTGCGTTTGATCATGTACGTCAGCCTTACTGCCATCACCATTTGGTATGTCGTCCGCTACGCCCGCAAGGTCAAGGCCGACCCAACCACTTCAATGGTCGGGTTCCGGCCGGGTGACGTTGATCTGACCGTCGCCTCCGAGGCGGTCCCGGAGCTGAGCGGCCGGCAACGGGCGGTGATCTGGCTGATGGGCTCGACCTTCGCGTTCATGATCTTCGCCATCGTCCCCTGGGCCCAAGTGATCAAGGGGTCCGACGCCGACTCCTACGGCTGGCAACTGGACTGGTACTTTCCCGAGCTCGCCGCCCTGTTCATTGTGATGGCGATCGTCATCGGACTTGTAGCCGGAATGGGCGAAAAGGGCATGACCGACACCATTCTCACCGGGGCTGGCGAATTCGTGTCGGTGGGCTTGATCATCGTCCTGGCCAGGGGCGTGACGGTGATCATGAACAACTCCAAGATCACCGACACCGTGCTCCACTCATTGGAAAGCACCGTCAGCGGCACCAGTAAAGGATTGTTCGGACCGCTTCTGTTCGTGCTCAATATCCCCCTGGCCTTCCTAGTTCCCTCAAGCTCTGGGCATGCCGCGCTGGCCATTCCCGTGCTCGCACCGCTCGGCGATTTTGCCGGGGTCAGCCGGGGGGTGGTCGTCACCGCCTACCAGTCGGCCTCGGGATGGATGAACCTGTTCACCCCCACCTCGGCCGTGGTGATGGGTGGGCTGGCGGTGGCCAAGGTGGACTACAACCGTTACCTGCGCTTCATCGCCCCCTTGCTCGGCACCCTCCTCGTTGCCATCGCCGCTTTCGTGGCCGTCGGAGCAGTGCTCAGCTGAGAAGCCGTCGTGGCTCAATCGGAGATGACCTTCCGCGACCGGAAGGCGCCCAGTTGGCGGGCCCTTGCCCCGCAGCGCAGCACCCCGTGACCAACGGCGAGGACCAACACGCACCCGCCCACCAACAGAACCACGTTGCCGGTGGCCCAGCCCTTGATGGCCGGGCTCAGCACCGCGGCGACCAGGGTGACAGTGAGGGATCCAGCGTTCCAGCCCGCTTTGGGGGCGAGCAGCGAGCGGGATTCGTGCCCGCCGACCAACACAACGATCACGGCCAGGAAGGCCGCGGCGGTGAGCATGAGGGGCAGCTTCTCCCACCACCAGGCACCCGAACCGACGGGGGAGTGGGGCAGAATCCCCAGCACGTTGAACACCCCGGCGGCCAAAACGCCGGCGGTCATGTGCCACAGGTACACGCTCATGGCCCGCCCGTTGGCCGCCACCACCAGGGTCCAGGCCCTTTTGTTGGTTGAGAGCCAACGATTGATCGGTGCGGCCAGGGCAATGGCGGTCAGGGAGTAGGCCAAGCCGAACAGGACCAGGGCGACGCTGGGTGGATGGGTGGGGGAGTGCGTCATGCCAGGGATGTGGACCATCGCCTGAGGCCACGGACCCAACTTCACCAGAGCGTAGGCGACACTCCACATGACCAGGGCCAGCACGGCGATGTGGTGGACCTTTCCCAATAGGCCGTCTTTCCAGGCGAACCCGAGGAGCTGGAACAACAACCAGCCCAGCACCCAGTTGAGGTGTCCGACGACGGCCACGCCCTGGTTATGG
>JANPEN010000301.1:0-4138 GCA_031422955.1 Acidimicrobiia bacterium | reverse complement strand
TCCAGGGCCACAACCTGGCGCTCTAACCTGGCTGAGCTACGACCACCACGTGGAGGACCTAGCATAGGCTTCGGATCTGCTTCGGCCCAAGCGTGAATGAGATCCCCAGCCCCCGTAGCTCAGTGGACAGAGCGGTGGACTTCTAATCCGAGGGTCGCAGGTTCGAACCCTGCCGGGGGCGCCCTCCGTCCGCGGTGGCCCGTGGGCGGGCCTCAGCCGATGACCTCACCGTCGATCCCGCACCTCTACATCCATGTGCCGTTCTGTCCAACCATCTGCCCCTTCTGCAGCTTCCACGTGCTTCACCGCCGGGAACACCTGGTCGACGCCTACCTCACCCGCCTCGACCACGAGTTGGCCGCCACCGCCGCCACCTGGCCCGAAGCCGGGCCGCTGCACAGCGTCTACCTGGGCGGGGGCACCCCCAGCCACCTCAGCGACACCGAATTGGAGCGGCTGGTCACGTCGATTCGACGTCGATTCGACGTGAGCCCCGACGCCGAGTTTGCCCTCGAGGCCCATCCCCTCAACGTCAGCCCGGCCCGTCCCCTCCACTGGCGCGAGCTGGGCTTCACCAGGGTCAGCGTCGGCGTGCAATCGACCCAGGACTCGGTGCTGCGGGCCCTGGGTCGTCCCTACGACGCCGCTGCTGGCCTGGCCGCCCTCGAGGCGGTCCTGGCCGTGGAGGGCTGGCGCGTCAACGCCGACCTCATCATCGCCGCTCCCGGCCAGGACGTAGCAGCTGACCTGCATCGCCTGGCCGCCACCGGGGTTCATCATCTGGCCGCTTACACCCTGACCATTGAGGATGGCACGCCCTTCCAGCGGCGGGGAGTGACGGTGCCCGAGGAAGCCGAACGCTCTGCGCTCATCGCCGCCGCTGAGATCCTGCCTGCCTACGGGCTGAGCCGCTACGAGGTCTCCAACTATGCCCGGCCCGGTGCCCAGTGCCACCACAACCTGGGCTACTGGCGCAATCACTATTGGTTCGGCGCCGGCCCCTCCGCCACCGCCCACCTATCCGCGACGCCCGAGGACCCAGGAGTACCGGGGGGCCGCGCCGGGCCAGATCGACTCGTTCGCAACCCCGACCTGAACGGCTGGCTGGCCGGCGTGTCGCCCGAGGAGGAGACCCTGGGTCCCGATGACACCGCCCGCAATCGGTTGCTGGGCGGGCTTCGCTTGTCCGACGGCGTCACCCTCGACGTGCTCGACGAGGCCTGCGGTGTGGACACCGCCGAGTGGGCACGCCTGCGCCACCAGGTCCAGGAACTGTGCCGCCAAGGCTTGCTCATCGCCGACGAGAAGCGGCTGCGGGCCAGCGGCGAGGGCCTGCTGGTGCTCGACCACGTGCTGGCCCAGCTCTGGTGATCCGAACCGGCCGGCCGAGGCACGGACGGTCCGTCGCTCGGTGCGCGAGACTCAATCCCTAGCCGCAGTTCGCCGGAACCTTCGGCCCCCACCCACCCAGGAACTGCGCAACAGGAGCGACACGGCCATGACGAACGCATTGATGATGGACAAGGTTTGCATCGTGACCGGCGGGGGCAGCGGCATCGGCGCCGCGCTGTGCCGGGCCATGATGGCGGATGGGGCGGCCGGGGTGGCGGTGGTGGATCGCAACCTGCCCGCCGCCCAGGAGATCGCCACTGAGTTGGGATCGGCCGCGGTGGCCATCGGCTGCGACGTGGGCGACGAGTCTGCGGTGAACGCCATGGTCGACGCCGTGATGGACCGGTTTGGGCGCATTGACGTGTTGTGCAACAACGCCGGCATCGCCAACGACGGGGACATCTTGGTCACCCCCATCGCGGTGTGGGACCAGCAGTGGCAGGTCAACCTGATGGCCCACGTCTACGCGGTGCGGGCCGTGTTGCCCCACATGTTGGAACGGGGCAGCGGCATTATCCAGCACACCGCCTCCATGGCCGGCATCCTGACCAGCCACGGGGCCTGCACCTACGCCACCACCAAACACGCGGTGGTCAGGCTGGCCGAATGGTTGTCCATCAGCTACCACGATCGCGGCATCCGGGTGCATTTGCTGGCACCGCTGGGGGTCAACACCCCGATGCTCGACACGTCGTCAGATTTCGCCCGCAACGCCGCCGGTCCCATTCGCGAGCCAGAGGAGGTGGCCCGCCAGGTCCTCGACGCCTTCGCCGAGGAGCGCTTCCTGGTCCTGACCGATCCTGTGGCCCAGACGTGGATGGAACGAAAGGTCAGCGATATCGACCGATGGCTGGTGGGGATGCGCCGATTGCAGGCCCGCCTGTTCCCGCCCGGCTCGTGACCGGGCGGGGGGTCAGCGCCGTTCCGGTCAGCGCCGTTCCAGGATGGTCAGGGACAGGATGACCGGCGGGTCCTGGGGAAGGTCGGAGGGGCCGGTCGGCACGGCCTGCAACGCGTCCAACACCTCCAAGCCTCGCACGATCTTGCCGAACAGGCTGTACTTCGGGGGAAGCTTCATACCGCGCGGTCCGGAGACAATGAAGAATTGACTGCCGTTGGTGTTTGGGCCGGAATTGGCCATGGCCAATGAGCCCATCTCGTAGCGCCCCGGCTTAGGTAACTCGTCATCGAAGGTGTAACCCGGCCCGCCCCGACCATCGCCGTCGGGGCAGCCGGCTTGAGCCATGAAGCCTTTGATGATGCGATGGAAGATGAGTCCGTCATAGAACCCTTGACGGGCCAGGGCGACGAAATTGTTGACCGCGTGAGGTGCACTGTAAGGGTCCAGCGCGGCCGTCATCGTTCCCAGTGAAGTAATCAACTCGGCACTGTAACGAGCCGTCTTGTCGATAGACCAGGCCGGTGGGCCGGGAAAATGGCGGTGGGGCGGCCCGGCCGCTGCCGGCTCGGGCCAGTGGCCGGCGGCGTCGGGGCCCGGGTCGGGCGTTGCGGCGTTGGTCATGGTTGGGCCTCGGTCAGCCCCGCGCTGGTCATCTCGTGCAGGGTGGCAACGCCGCTGAATCGGCGCAGGTCCTCTTCAAGATCCAGCGGCTGCACACCGGGTATGGACTCGGGCCAGCTGGCTCGGGGCGCCGCCCACATCACCTCGAACTCGTTGCCATCGGGATCTGCGGCGTACAACGAGCGCGACACGCCATGGTTGGAGGAACCGACCAGTGATCCCACCCGCACCAGCTCGCGCTGGAGGGCGACCAGCTCCTCGAGGGTGTCAACCTGCCAGGCCAGGTGGTACAAGCCCACCGCCCGGGGGTTTTTGGGTTCCGCGTCCGCCCCGAGGGCGAACAGGCCGAGGTCGTGATCATTGGCGGAACCGTCGGCCCGCAGGAAGGCCGCCCGGTCGCCCATCTTGTGCACGACCTCGAAACCGAGCACATCTCGGTAGAACTGCACCGATCGGGCCACATCGGTGATGAACAGCACGGCATGGTTGAGGCGATGCACGGCCGGGCGACGGGTGGCGCTTTCGCTGGTGGCTGGCGTGTCAGGAGTTGATGTCGACATGGCAGGGATCCCTTCGCAGATAATCTTCCGAGGAAGATAGTATCGCACCTAACCAACGTAGCCCCCTGGATGTTCCCGTTCCCGACGTGACGGCCAATCACCACTACGCTCGGCCCCGATGGCCGGCGAGGTGCACGTTTCCGACGATGCGTTGGTGACGGGCTGGGGCCTGGTGGTGGAGGCCTACGCCCTGACCGCGGCGGCTATCCGCCGAGACCTGTTGGCTCGATCGGGCCTGGAGGTGGCCAGCTTCGAGGTGTTGTTGCGCCTGAGCCGTTCACCGGGCCAACGCCAATCGGCCAGCCAGTTGGCGGCCGAGGTGTCCTTCTCCAGCGGGGGCTTCACCAAGCTGGCCGATCGTATGGAACGAGCAGGGCTGGTCGAGCGGATCGCGGGCCACCAGGACCGCCGCATGGTGTGGATCACCCTGACCCCGGCTGGGAAACGGACCATCGCGGCGGCCACCGCCCAGCATGCGCAACTGCTGCGCCAACAGGTCCTGGCTCCTCTCGGCGTTGAGGACTTCACCGCCATGTCCGCCCTCATGCGCCGACTCCGTGATGCGGCCAGCCTCCCCCCGACCCGTGAGCCCGAGGAGACAGCATGACCATGACGCCGTGGGCCCGTTACGCCCGGCCCCTGCCCGGCACCCACCCCCCCATGG
>JANPEN010000300.1:0-29561 GCA_031422955.1 Acidimicrobiia bacterium | reverse complement strand
GCCCTAGGGGTGGGCATGGGGGTGGCCTGCGCCTACGTGCCCATGGTGGCCGCCGTTGGTGGATGGTTCGCCGTCAAACGCACCACCGCTCTGGGCATCGCGGTGGCCGGCATCGGGGTGGGCACCCTGGTCACCGCACCGCTGGCTGAACGGCTCATCGCCCGCTACGGCTGGCGGGACACCTACGTGATCCTGGCGGTCGCCGCCGGGGTGTTGCTGGCGCTGGCCGCCATCGGCGCCAATCGACCACCGATCAGCGCGGCCGGACCGCCGGTGCCGATCCGACAGATGCTCCGGGGCCGCACCGATTTCTGGGTGCTCTACGGCGCCTGCTTCCTGATGACCCTGGTGCTGTTCGTACCCTTCGTGTACCTCGGGGACTACCTGGACGAACGCAACATCGAGGGGTCCGCCGGCTGGTTGGTGGGCCTGATCGGCATCTGTTCGGTGCTGGGCCGCTTGAGCTTCGGGGTCGTGGCCCGCCGGGTGCCGCTGATGAGCCTGTACCGGGGGTCCTTCCTGGTGGTGGGGCTCAGCTTCGGGCTGTGGCTGATCGCGGGGGACAGTTACGCCCTACTGATGGTCTACGCGGTGGTGATGGGGGTGGCCTACGGCGGGTTCATCGCCCTGTCCCCAGCGGTGACGGCGTCCATCTTCGGGCCGGTGGGTCTGGGCGGCATCCTGGGTCTGCTGTACACCGGAGCCGGTATCGGTGGCCTGATCGGTCCCCCGCTGATGGGCCAACTCATCGACGGCGTGGGCTACAGCACCACCCTGATCATCTCCGGCGCCCTCGGCGTAACGTCCTTCGGCGTGCTTTTGGCGCTACGTCCCCAACAACCAACCTGAGCTGGCCGCCCACTGCTCAGCGGAGTAAGTCAGTCGACGCTGTATATGGGGAAAGGAGCCGCACGACGTCCCCGTGCAGCGCCGCCAAGCCCCGGTCCAGGCTGGCGACCCGGCCGTTGTGGTGTCGGGCCAAGGCCACCAGGTACGCATCGGTCACCTGACGGTGGCCGATAACCCCACCCCAATGCACGCTGGCATAGGAGATCTGATCGGGCCAGAACGTGTGCCAATCCAGACCCCGCATGGACTCCAGCAGGCCCGCCGCGTCGAGCGCCGAGCAGCCCTCCCGCATGAGGAACCGCAGCAGCGTCCCCTCCGTGATCGGGCACGTCGCCAGCTGGGGCCCTTCGTCCTCGAACCAATCGGTGGCCACGCCGTGGTGCACGTGATCGGTCACGGTCAAAGCAATGAGCAGGTTTCCATCGGCCAGGAAGGTGGTCACGCCTCGTCGTCGAGTGATCGCACGTCCTCAGCGGTGATCGGACGACCAACTGAAACCTGTGGCATGCCCCGTCGGGTAGCTGCAGGTTTCGCTTGCCCCTGGCGAAGGCCCTGGCGGATCAGCTCCGCGATCACCTCGCTCATCGATCGATTCCCCTCATGGGCCAGGTGGCGAGCGAGCTGGTGCAGATCTTCCGGCAGGTCCACCGTGGTGCGCATCAATGCATCTTACAGTCACCGCATCAGTGCATCAGTACATCTACTCGAGTAGTTCAGCTGCTGCCCGAATCGTCGAGGTCGCGATGGTCGCGTCCCGCCGGCCCGGCAGCTTTCGCAGCGCAGCGTACAACCGGTCCAGGTCCGCCGCCCGAAGCTTGCGCAGCTGCACCGCGCCTAAGCGGGGGGTCAGATGGTTGTTGATGATCGAACGGTGGGACACCACCGTCTTGGGCGACCAGTCCGGGGAGGCGACCTCGAACCACCGCTCAAGCAGCACCGCCACCGTGGCGTCAGTACCGCTCAGGCCGTGGTCCACCTCAGTGACCATGCCGGCCAGCAGGGCCCGCTGCGCTTCCCGCTTGCCGCCGGGCACCGTCTGGTGATCCAACGTTTTTTCCCGGTGACCGCGTCATAGCCGGCGAAGACCCGAAGCTGCCATGAATCGCCCCGCTGCGCATCGAGCCCTGCATGGCCGCCGATCGTAACGATGCTCACCCACAAAGCAAGGGCAGCCCATCGGATGGACATCGGATGGACAAGCGACCCGAGAAACAAACCAGGGCCCTCGAAGAGGGCCCCTGACCTGGTCTTTTATGGAGCGGATGAAGAGACTCGAACTCTCGACCCTCACCTTGGCAAGGTGATGCTCTACCAACTGAGCTACATCCGCAGGGGTGCCACTCTACCAAGCTCCACCTAGGGAGCAGCAAGCTGGCTCAGGTTCCCTCCTCGGCGGGACGCAGGTCGACCCTGAGCACCAGGAATCCGTCCTCGACCTTGGCCTGGCAGTCCCCGATGATGGCGTAGTCCTGGAAGTCGACCTGGGCCTGCTTGATGAACAATTGCCGTTCCTCGCCGCCCACGGGAGGCAGCTGGCGCTTCTTCACCGCGTCGGCCCGATCCCGAAAGCGTTGCAGCATCGCGTCGACATCGAGTCCAGCCATGAGCGGAGACCTTATCCGCTGAGGATTCGGTGGAGGTGGAGCTGCCTGCGGGGCGAATCGTCACCGATTCGGCGTCAGGACCGTTTCACGGGGTCGGACGGCAGGCGCGGGGAACCGGGTACGGGGATCTGGGGCGGGTCGACCATCTGGCCGTCTTGCCACACCCGCAGCACTTCGCTGTCGGGATCGTCCCGCAACGCCTTCTGGCTCATCACCGCCCGTGAACGCACATAGCCCCGTTTGGGATCGGTGAACCACCAATAGCGCCAAGTCAGGGTGGCGATGAGCAACCCGACCACGCACAGAGCCCCGACCACAATCCACACCACCCGCTGTTCACGGTTGCCCCCGGAATCCTCCGACGGCTGGGTGGTCACGCTGGAGGGCGCCACCAGCGACGACCGCGGACCCACGGTCGTGGTGACCCGAAGGGTGGTCGCGGGCCGCGCTTGGGTGGTTGCGGTCTCCTCATCGCTGCCCTCCTGCACCGGTTCCTCCTCAACGGGCGCTTCGCGCGCCCCCGAAGGTGCCTGCGTGGTGGGGGGATCGGCCGGAACGAAGGTCGAGGACGAGCTTGCGGTCGTGGTGGTTTCCTGGGCAATCCCCGTTTGGGTCAACGGGCGGGTGGAACCGGGACCGCCGGCGACCGTGGTCGTCGTTGCCGTCGGGGTCCCCGTCGTGACCGCCACGGCGACGGTGGGCGGGGGAGCGACCAAGGTGCTCGACGGTGGCGGAAGCGACGTGGACCCCTCTTGGCGTTGGGCAACGAACGGCACCGGCTGGCCGGGGGGCTGAGCGGCGGCCAGCGCAGACGGCGTGGCCAGCGCGGCGAAAACCGTCGCGGCCATCAACCAGCGCCAAAGGGAAGTGCTCACCATCATCCTTCTCACGGGCCGTGGCTGTGCTCGCCGGCCGGGGCGACCCGATGGCCTATCGGCCCCGGCGGGGCACGACCGAACGGAGCCACACTCTAGCGACGCACCCTTGTCACCTCAGGGAGCCCGCCCCCACCGCACCCACGCCGTGGACCTTGTCCGGCTCGGTTCAGTGCTGTTCGTGGGGGCACCAGAAGGTGGTTCGCCCGCCGACCTGAGCGCGCACTAGCGGGTGCCCGCAGCGGGGGCAATTGGCCCCTCGGACCCTGGCAACGTACAACTCGCCGGTGTGGGAACCGCCCCTCCGGTCGAGTTCGACCAGCGTGGCGCGCAGGACCCGGTGCAACCGGCGCAGCTCGACGTCGGCCAGCCCACCGGCCGGCCGGGTGGGCTCGAGCCGGGCCCGCCACAAGATTTCATCGACCAGCAAGTTGCCGAGTCCGGCGAGCTTGGCCTGATCCAGCAGCCTGGCCTTGATGGGCGCCATCGAACCTGCCAGCACCCGGCGGAGGCCGGCTAACCCCAGCTCCGTCGCCTCGGGGCCGAGGGCGCTCTGGTCGGGGTCGAGGCTGACCCGGCCGAGGCGGCGGGGATCGACCACCACCAGCACGCCACCGTCAGCGAAACCGAGCCCGAAGCGTTCCCACACCGGATTCACCCGATCCGTGCTGTACTCAAGCCGCTCAATGGCAGCAACGCCGTCGACCTCCAGCCGGCCCGTCATGCCAAAGCGCAGCCCGAGCACCGCGCCGGCAACCGCGCCGGGAACAGGGCTGAGATCCAGCAGCAGCAGCTTGCCGTGGCGACGAGCGGCTCGCACGCAGCGACCGATCAACGTCTCCGTCAGCAGGGTCGGGGAGATGCCACCGCCGAGATACCACGGGTCAGGGGCGTGCACGGCCAGGATGGAGCGACCAACGCAGTGCTGGGCGAGCCTCCGGTAGTACTCGACTTCGAGCAGCTCAGGCACGGAAGAGCCAGCCCGCCGTCGTGCAGCGAGTCACAGCCGGGTCAGAGCCGGGCCAGGAACTTGGCGATGGCCGCACCGACCTGGTCGAACTCGAGCAGAAAACCGTCGTGGCCGTGGGGGCTTTCCACCACCACGTACTCGACGCTGGTGGCATGGGCCATCAGCCCGTCGCGCAACGCTTCTTGCTGGTAAGGCGGATACAGGGTGTCGGTAGGGATGGACATGATGGCGGTGGGCACGGTGATGCGGGCCAAGGCATCGGACACGCCGCCACGGCCGCGGCCGATGTCGTGCAGGTCCATGGCCCGGTTGAGGATCAGGTAGCTGTTGGCGTCGAAGCGCCGGACCAGCTTGTCGCCCTGATAATCGAGATAGGCCTCGACGTCGAAACGGTCCCACATGCCGAAATGGTCGATGGGATCGGTGCTGTTGCGGGCGAAGCGCTGCTCGAAGATCGGCTCGGAGCGGTAGTGGATCTGGGCAATCTGGCGGGCCAAGGCCAAGCCGGCTTGGGGTCCGTGACCGGGTTCGGCGTCGTAGTAGTCCCCGTTGCGCCAGTTGGGGTCCCCGGCCACGGCTTGGCGGCCGACGGTGCTCCAGGCGATCTGCTGCGCACTGGCCGCCGCGGTGGAGGCAATGCTGATCAGCGAGCGGACCCGGTTGGGGTAGATGACCCCCCATTCCAGGACCTGCATGCCTCCCAGGGACCCCCCAATGACGGACAACCACCGCCGGATCCCCAACGCATCGGCCAATCGCCTTTGGGCCCGCACCATGTCCCTGACCGTCACCACCGGGAAGGCGGACCCGTGCGGGAGACCGCTGCGGGAATCGACCGAGGCTGGGCCCGTGCTGCCCTGACAGCCGCCCAAGACGTTGGCGCAGACCACGAAGTACCGGTCGGTATCTAGCGCCCGGCCGGGTCCGATGAGGGGGTCCCACCAGCCGGTAGTGGGTTGGCCTGGCCCGGAATCTCCTGCCGCGTGGGCATCACCGGTCAGGGCGTGACAGACCAACACCGCGTTGGATCCGTCGACGTTTCGTTCCCCCCACGTTTCGTAGGCCACCATCACCTCTCCCAGCACCCCACCCTGCTCCAAGGCGAAGGGCACCGCCGCCACCGGAAAAAACCGTCGCTCGAAGACGGGGGCGGCAGGGGTCCAGGCCCCACTGGCCGGTAACGCTTTGGTCTGCTGCGGACGTCCAATGCCACCGTTGCCACGGGGCAGATGGGTTGGGCTCATGGCGGCATGCCTCCTCGGACGTTGGTTGCTCGACGGTGAAAGCCGAGCCTCATCGCCACCCGACGCCGGTGAGGGCGACGATGGCTGAGCACCTTGGGGTCCGTACCCAGGTTGCCGGAGCTGCCCGTTCTGTGCAGGATCGGCGAACCGGCCCCACCCAGCACCGCAGCAGCTCACTCCAGATGTGGGCCACCATTCGACCAACAAACGGTGCCCGCCGTCAATCACATTCACCCCGTGGCACGCACATTCACCCCGTGGCACGCACATCGAGTCCCGAACAGCCGGACGGGCCGGTCCTGAGGACCGACCCGTTTCCCAGCTTGTCGGGGTGCCATGCCCGTTCCCGCCCGGTGAGCCTGAGCCGCCGAGCAGAACCTCAGTGTGCCCAGCTCCCTGCGCCAAGGAATCAGGCCATTGCACCTGGGCCGAACCGTTTGTCGACGTTCGCGAATGGCCCATGGGCAGTGCTCGCCCGTGCTGTGCTCGCCGAGGTCCGGCGCCGGCAGACTGCTACGTGCTGGCTCGCCACCAGCTGTGCGCCAGGGCGGCCGTCTGGACGTCGATGCCATAGGCCTGCGCCATCAACTCGCCGGCGGCGCTCCAAGCCGGCTCGGCCAGAACCGTCCATCCGCCCCCAGTGTGGACTCGCCCGTCGTGTTCGGAGCGTTCTACGACTTGGCGGTACGCGTCGGCTGCCTCGCGCCACCGGACGGTGTCGACGGGAAGGGGTAGGGAAAGCACCTGACGGGCGCTGAGGCGCAGGGCGGCGGCGCTGAGGCCGGCCCCCGCGAAACGTCCAGACGCCGCCACCGACACCACCGGCGCCCACAGCACGGCAGCAATCAGCCACAAAGAGTCCTCTTTGTGGGGTTCGACCGAGATCACCGGAACGGACGGCACGCAGCGGCCGTGGGGATCGATGGCCGCGGTCAACACCTTGGTCTGGGTGGCCACCAGCAGCTTGGGCCGTAGCCGCTGGCTCACCCATCGGTACAGCTTCGGATCCGCCGACTCGAGGGCAGCAACATCGACGACGGGCCGCTGCCACACCTGCCCGGCGAATCGGGTGCGCCGTTGTCCCCAGCGGTTGACCCCTACGGCAATGGCCCCCGAGGTGACCAGGGCGCCAGCCGGTAGCCCCGGTACGAGTTCATAGCCGTGACCAGGACGGACGGGGACGGAAGGGGATGGACCAGCGGCAGCGGCGGCGTTTGGGACGGCCTCGACCACGAAGGGGGCTAACCCATAGAACTGGTCCCGGAAGCCGGCGGTGGCGGTAGCCAGCTCAGCCAAGTTGGGTTGCCGGCGGATCGACACCGACGGCACCCCCCGACTGGCCGCCAGGACCGGGGCCCACTCACCGGCCAGCAGGTCCGCTTGGCGTTGCGGCGAATCGACGTCGAATCGCCCCGAGCGGGTGACGTCCGGACCCTGCCAGAGCCGCACCGAACGTGCAGGTCCAGGCGCAGGCGCAGGTGCACGTCCAGGGCCGGGCGTGAGCCAGGCGGGCCGCTGAATCTCGCCCCCCTTCCGTCGCAGCAGGGGCGCGCAGACCCGGACACCGGCGGCGAAAATGCCCGCGCCGCCCACCCAAAGGCCCTCCAGCTCGCCTTGTCGAGCCAGCGCCACCCGCGCCGCCGCCCCGTGGCTGGCCACCAGCATGGATTCGGGCTGTACCAGCATCACCCGCCCACCGGGCGCCACCGCATCCAGGCCGGCCAGCAGGAACAGCGTGGCGGTGTCGACGTACCCCTTGGCCGCGGCCCCGAAGCGGCTCTGAAGATGCGCTCGGTGGCCGGCGCTGCGGGCGGTCGGGCCCTGGAGCTGGTTGAGGAAGGGCGGGTTTCCGATCACCAGCGTCGCCTCCTGGTCCGCCGGACCGCCGGCCAGGGGGCCGGCCAACCCGTCGGCGCAGCGCAAGGCACTGCTCGCCGGCCAAGTGATCGCACCGTCCTCAGCCCAGCTCCACCAGGCCAACGCGCAGCGGGCGACCAACACCGCGTTGACGTCGATGTCGCAGCCCCGCATGGCGGCCACGCACTCCCCGGCTGAACGGCCGCTGGTGTGGCGTAACTGCTTGGCCGCGGCCAACAGGAAGGCGCCGGCCCCCACCGCGGGATCAAGCACGACCGGCAGCGAGTCCCCACCCGTCGAGCTGCCTGTGCCGCCCGGCCCAGCCGAAACGACCAACCCGTCCAAGGCCACCGCCACCAGGCCCTCGGCCACCCCCGCGGGGGTATAAAACGCCCCCTGACGACGCTTGGCCGGGGCCGACAGGGTGGCCTCGTACACGTGGCCAAGCAGAATGGGTGCGTCCAGGCCCTCGCGCTCCGCCGCCGCCAGGGTGGCGGCCAGCAGCGACACGACGGTGAGGTCGGCCGGGTCTTTGCCTGCGGACGGGCCTTCGGCCAGCAGCGGCGCCCACAACGCTTCGGGTGCACTAAGGGCTCCGCCGAGGCCCTGGGCCACCATCGCCACCGCCCAAACTCCCCGTGACCCAGCCTCGGTCCTATCCCTCCACCCGGCCAGACAGGCGGCGAGGGAGCGAGCTGGGGGGGCGACCACGACCCCTAGGATGACCGCTGCGATGAGGTGGCGAGTGCATGGGGAGCGGGCGGCCTTTGCCTTCGGCTTGTTCGACCCGACCCAGCCCTGAACGGGATCACCAACCACCCAGGTTGGGCGATCAGACCACGCTGCCCACGGAATCGACCGTCGGCTCCAGCGGATCCCACGCGGTGAGATCGGCGAGGCGGCTGTCGTTGGAGAACATCTCCACCATGGGCAGCTTGAGGTTGAGCCGGTTCTGCAGACGCCGCACCTCCAGCTCCTGGTTCCAAAGCACCAAGGACACGGCCAGGCCAGACTCCCCCGCCCGCGCCGTGCGACCGGAACGATGCAGGTAGGCCTTGTGATCCTCGGGCGGGTCGTAGTGGATGACCACATCGACCTCGTCGACGTGGATACCGCGGGCGGCGACGTCGGTGGCTACCAGCACGTGCAGCTTCCCCCCGGAGAAGTCCGACAGCGCCTTTTCTCTGAGGTTCTGACGCAGATCACCATGGATGGGGGCGGCCTCCACGCCCTCCGCCACCAAGGCCATGGCCACCCGATCGGCGCCCCGCTTGGTACGGCTGAAGATCAACACCCGGTTGGCGCCGCGGACGATGGAAGCGGCCACCTTCACCTTGTCCATCTCATGGACGAGGACGAAACGGTGCACCATCTCCTCGACGGTGACCTGACGGGAATCAACCTCGTGGAACACCGGGTCGGTCTGGTACTGGCGGACCAGGCTGCCGATGACACCGTCGAGGGTGGCGGAGAACAGCAGGGTCTGGTGGCGACCGCTGATGTGCCGCAGGATCCACTCGACCTGGGGCAGGAACCCCATGTCCGCCATCCGGTCGGCTTCGTCGATGACCACATGGTCGACATCGGCCACCGACAGCTCGCCCTGGCCGATCAGATCGATCATCCGGCCCGGTGTACCGATGACCAAATCGACACCCTCGGTGAGCTTTTGGATCTGGGTTTCGATGCGGGCGCCGCCGTAGATGGCGGCCACCGACAGGCCTCGAGCCAGCGCCATGGGCTCCAGCTCGTCATGAACCTGCAGGGCAAGTTCCCGAGTGGGGACGAGGACCAGACCGGCAGGGTGTTTGGGCTGCGCCTTGGCCAGACGCTGCAAGACCGGCAAACCGAAGGCCAAGGTCTTGCCTGAGCCGGTCTGGGCCTTACCGCACACGTCGCGACCGGCGATGGCGTCCGTGATGGCGAGAGACTGGATGGCAAAGGGCTGGTGGATCCCGCGGGCGGAAAGCGCCGCACAAAGGTCAGGATCAACCCCCAAGGCCGCAAAGCCGCTGGGGGTCGGCGCGGCGGCCCCTGGGACAATTTCGTCCGTGGGGCTAAAAGATGGCGTGGTTAATCCCACTGTGGACGGGGCTTGGTTGGACAAGGTGTACCTCTCGCTCGGAACCGCTCGCATGGGGTGGCCGCTCGCTTCGCTCCCCGGCGAACGGCTCCGGCTAGGCAACCTGCTGGGCGCAATCGTGGCCCACTGCCAACCGTGCACCCGACCGACTGCCGGGTGATATTGCCCAGTGTACCGCTCAGCGTGAGCGGATCCGCAGACCGCTCGGATTCCGCGATGTTGTCGGCTAAGGCGGTGGCTTTCGCCTTCGCATTCCCACCACTGCGGTCAGGGCCACCTCAACACCCTCACACCGCAGGAGTCGTGCCTGCTCGGCCTCGTTGCCGGGGACGAGACGTCCGTCTGACCGAACGACCCGCCACCACGCATAGTCACCACCACGACGAGCCAGAAAGTGGCCGACGGCCCGAGCTCGACCGGGAAAGCCGGCTTCCTCGGCGATCTCGCCGTAGGTCACCACCTCGCCCCGGCTCAACGCCCCCATCACCCTGGCGAAGGCCTCCTGCATGGGCGTCACGATCGAGCACTGTGCCACGCTCGTCTTGGCACCGGCGAGCCAGTGCCACAGCCGTCGTGGCACCGGCGAGCAGTGCCATGGCGGTGGCGGTGCCGGCTACCGTCACTAGCCGTGTTGAACGACGCGGCGTTGGCCGCCATGGTGGCGAGCTGGCCGGTGACCAACCTGGCCGTAGGTGTCACCGACGCCTCCAACACCTTGGCCCTGGCCGGGCCGGTCGAGGCGCCGTTCGCGCTGGCGTCGGTGACCAAGCTCCTGGTCGCCTTGGCCTGCTGGGTGGCGGTGGAAGAGGAGACGCTCCGCTTCGACCAGCCCGTCGCCCTGCCTGGTCCCGTCGGGATTGCCAGTCCCGCCGGTGATGCCGGTGGGGTCACGGTGGCCCATCTGCTGGCCCACGCCTCCGGTCTGGGGCCCGATGAGCGGCGGGCGGTGGCTCGCCCCGGTACCCGGCGGATCTACTCTAACGCCGGCTTTGAGTTGCTGGCCGAAACGGTGGAGACCGCCTCGGGCTTGACCATGGCCACCTATCTGCACGAGGCCGTGCTGGACCCGCTGGGGTGCGCGCACAGCTCCCTCAACGGCTCCGCCGCCCATGGCGCCCAGGCCAGCGTGGTGGATTTGCTAGCCATCGGCCGAGAGCTCCTACATCCACACCTGATCGACCCTGCCACGTTGCAACTGGGGACTCAACCTTGGATCGCGGAACTCGCCGGGGTCTTACCCGGCTTCGGCCGCCACGATCCCAACCCGTGGGGGCTCGGCGTAGAGGTCCGCGGGGTCAAGGCCCCGCACTGGACCGGACGACGCAACGCCGCCACCACCTTTGGACATTTCGGCCGGAGCGGCACATTTCTTTGGGTCGACCCCGAAGCGGGCCTCGCCCTGAGCATGCTCGGCGACCTGCCTTTCGGGGTCTGGGCCACCTCGGCCTGGCCAACCCTGTCCGATCGTGTGCTGACCGCGGCCGGACGCTGAAGCCACCGATGCCCCTCAGCGGCGAGCCGGGCCAGCCGCCGGGTCGTCCCGCTCCGCCGGGTCTTCCTGGCGGTCACCGTCATCCTGGCTGGCACCGTTTTGGGGGTCGACCTGAGGCTCAGCATCAGGGGCTTCGGGGTGCACGTCGTGCGCCAGGACTGCGACGCGGCGGCCGACGACGAGGAGCCATAGCAGCGCCGAACCGGCCACCACCACAGCCAACAACAGGTTGAAACGGACCCCGAACACCATGCGAGCCGGATCGATGCGCAACGATTCAATCCAGAATCGCCCTAAGCCATAGCCAGCCAGGTAAACCGCGAACAAGCTGCCCGGCCGCAACCGCCCTTTCGTGCGTCGTTCCAACCAAAAAATGAAACCGGCTAGGCCCAGATTCCAGAGGCTCTCGTAAAGAAAGGTGGGATGGTAGGTGAGCTGATCTTCGTAGCCTGCCGGCCGGTGCTCGGGGTCGATGCGTAGGCCCCAGGGCAACGAGGTGGGACCGCCGAACAGCTCCTGGTTGAACCAGTTCCCCCAGCGGCCGATGGCTTGGGCCACCGGCACGGCGGGGGCCACGATGTCGAGTGCGTAACCGGTGGTCAGGCCCCGCCGGCGGGCCACCACCATACCAACAAGTACGCCGGCCAGCAAACCGCCCGGTATGCCCAGGCCTCCCTGCCAGATCTTGACCGTATCGCCCCAGTTTCCACGGAAACGATCGAAGTCGGTGGCCACGTGGTAAAGCCGCGCCCCAATCATCCCGGCGATGACCGCCCACAATCCGATCTGGGAGAAATCCTCGGCGTCGCCCCCCCGAGCGGTGTGGCGGCGGCGGGCGATCTCGACAGAGGCAATCACCCCGACCGCGATCATCAGGCCGTATGCGGTCAGGCGCAAGGGGCCCAGGTGCAACTGTCCCGACGATGGGCTGGGGATCGAGGCGTAGATAGTGGCGGTGGCGGCGAACATCGGATCAGCCGTGCAATCGGACCGGGGTCAGCGCGAACAGGTCGCGGGCGCCGGCGGTGACGGCGCTGTAGAGCCCCCCGGCCTGCGGTAACAACTGCTCGGCGTAGAAGCGAGCCGTCACCAGCTTGGCTTCGGCCAGCTCGGCGTCGACCCCGGCAGCGGCGGCGAGGGCCGAACGAGCCATCAGCCACCCGCCCAAGCAGAGGCCGAACATGCGCAGATAGGGGCTGGAGCCAGCCAGTCCGGCGTTGGGATCCTCGGTGCCATGGGCCAACAACCACTCGGTGGCCTGCTCGAGGGTGTCTAGTTGGGCGGCCAGGTTCTTGCGGATGGAGGTCATGTCCTCGCCCGCGCCGGCCAGCTCGGCGTCGACCTCGCGCATCATAGCGAGGAGCTCGCGGACCGAGGCCCCGCCCCGAACCCCGATCTTGCGACCGACCAGATCGGCGGCCTGGATACCGTTGGTGCCCTCGTAGATGGGGGCGATGCGGGCGTCACGGAAGTGCTGGGCGATGCCGGTCTCCTCGATGTAGCCCATACCCCCGTGGATCTGCACCGCCAAGGACGTCAGCTCCACCCCGAGATCGGTTCCAAAGCCTTTACAAACGGGGGTAAGCAAGGCCACCAGCTCCCCCGAGCGTTCCCGTACCGCGGGGTCTGGATGGCGGTTGCTGCGATCGATATGGCCGGCGTTGAGCAACATGAGACAGCGCAGCGCCTCGATGTGGGCCTTCTGGGTCATGAGCATGCGCCGCACATCGGCGTGGTCCACGATGGCGGAATCTGCTCCGGTGGCCCCCACCGCCTTGCCCTGGCGGCGTTCCTGGGCGTACTCCAACGCCTGCTGGTAGGCCCGCTCGGCCAAGGCCAGGCCCTCGAGGCCCACCGACAGGCGGGCGTTGTTCATCATCACGAACATGATGCGCATGCCCTGGTTCTCTTCGCCGATGAGATACCCCACGGCATCTTCGAAGGCCAACACACACGTCGGTGAGCCGTGGATGCCCAACTTGTGCTCGATGGACACACAACTGACCGCGTTGCGTTCGCCCAACGAGCCATCTGGGTTGAGCAGGAGCTTGGGCACAATGAAGCAAGAAATCCCTCGGGTGCCAGCGGGGGCCGCCGGCGTGCGGGCCAGGACCAGGTGCACGATCTGGTCGGCCATATCGTGCTCGCCGTAGGTGATGAAGATCTTCTGGCCGGTGACGCGGTAGCTGCCGTCCTCAGCGGGCACGGCCCGGGTGGTGAGGGCCCCGACATCGGAGCCGGCCTGGGGCTCGGTCAGGTTCATCGTGCCGGTCCATTCGCCGGTGACCATTTTGGGTAGGAACAGCTCCTGTTGCGTCTCGTCGCCGTAGTGCAACAAGGCATCGATGGCGCCCTGAGTCAGCAACGGGCACAACGAAAACGCCATGTTGGCCGAGGTCAACAGCTCCTGCATGGCCACCCCGATGACCCAAGGAAAGGCCCCGCCGCCGTACTCGGTGGGGAAAGGCACCGCGGCCCAGCCGGCATCCACATAGCGCTGGTACGCCTGCTTGAAGCCGCTCGGCGTGGTCACCGTTCCATCGGGTTGCCAGCGGCTGCCCTCGGTGTCACCCACCCGGTTGAGCGGGCCCACCACCTCCGCCATGAACCGGCCGCACTCCTCCAACACCCCCACCGCGGTGTCGAGATCGGCGTGCTCGAAGCCGGGCAACGAGGCCAGCTCCCGATAGTTGACGATGTGTTCCAGCACGAAGGCCAGATCTGCCAGTGGCGCCACGTAGTCAGTCACGTCGTCCAGGCTAACTGGGGTTGGGTCGCTGGGTTGGGAGGGCTGGGTTCGTTCGGGGCGGCCCCAGCCGAGCCGGCTGCGCACGGTTACGAGCGGCGGGTCTCGTTCCAGGGACCCTCGTCCGCTCGCGGCTCCTTGGGCAGGCCCAGCACCCGCTCCCCCAAGATGTTGCGCTGGATCTCGTTGGAGCCCGAGTAGATCGAGGCCGGCCGCGCGCCCAAGAAGTGGGTGACCCAACGGGCGGAGCTGTCGGGATCTCCGGCCGCCTCGGGCCCAAGTGTGGAAAGTGGCATGGCGCCGCTGGGCACCATTGCGTCGGCGCCGAGCAGGTTCACGGCCATCTCGGTCATCTTTTGGAACAGTTCGCTCCACAACAGCTTGTTGATCGAGGATTCCGGGCCCAACACCCCGTTGCTCAGCACCTGGGTGAGGGTGCGCAGACCTTGGTAGCGCAGGATCTCGACCTTGGAATGGGCCCAGGCCAGCTGCTGGCGGACCACCGGGTCGTTGTCCAGGCCTCGCTGACGGGCGATGGCCACGAGCCCGTCGGCCACTGCCCGCATGCGGAAGGAGACGGTGGTGGCGTCGTCGCCCCGCTCGTAGGCCAGCAACTGGTTGGCAACCCGCCAGCCCTCGTTGACATCGCCGACCACGCAGTCCTTGGCGGTGCGGGCGTCGCTGAAGAAGACCTCGTTGAAGTCGTGGCTGCCGGTCATGTTGATGATGGGGCGAATCTCGATGCCGGGCTGATCCATGGGGCAGAGCAGAAAGGAGATGCCCCTGTGCTTGGCCGCAGCCGGAGCGGTACGGCACAGCACGAAGATCCAGTTGGCGGTGTGGCCTTCGGAGGTCCAGATCTTCTGGCCGTTGATGATCCACTCGTCACCGTCGAGCACGGCCTGGGTGGCGAGGGAGGCCAGGTCTGACCCTGAGTTGGGCTCGGAGTAGCCCTGGCACCACCGGTCGGTGCCGTTGAGGATACGGGGCAGGTAATGCTGTTTTTGTTCCTCGGTGCCCATGACCATGATGGTCGGGCCGATCATGGACAGGCTGAACCCGTCGTTGGGGCCGCCGGTGGGCACCGCTGCCTTGGCGAACTCCTCATGCAGCACCACCCGTTCAATGGCAGACAGCCCGCCCCCGCCGTACTCCTTGGGCCAGGCGGGCGCGATGAGGCCGTGCTCGACCAGCAGCTGGCGCCATTCCCGCACCCAGGTCTCGCGAGCGGCGCCCCCTAGATCGCGGATACCGCTCCAGCCGGGCGGCAGATGCTCGGACAGGAACGCCTGGATCTTCTCGCGGTAGGACTCGGCCTCGGCGGAATAACGCGGATCCATGCTTGGCTCCCGGGGTGATGCGATGGGCTGGTGAGGCTTGAGCGCGCCAGCATTTGGCCGGCGCACGCCCGAACAGTCGAGCGTAGCCGCCCACCCCACCGGGGCCTCGAGGCGGCGCTGCACCATAGGCGAGCCGCGTCACGCCGGATCCGAGCCCTGGACATTCGACGGCATGATGCACGACGCCGGACGGACCTACCTGTTGGTACGGTTCGGCGGAACCTCGCCGGCCCAGCTCGGATCCTTCACGGCCGCTCGCTCAGTCCGCCGCGAAGGCTTGCCCCCATCGGTCCTCGAACACGATGTCCGACAACGGGCGGCGCGCCACCGGTCCGAAACGGCCCAGGGGCCAGCCGATCGGCAGGATGGCGTAGGAGCGAACACCCTCGGGCAGGCCGAAGGCGGCGTCGGCCTCCTCCGCGTGCAGCAGGTGCCGGGTCGTGAGCGTGCAACCCAGCCCAAGGGCCCGGGCCGCGAGCAGCATGTTCTGCACCGCGGGGTAGATCGACGCCCCCGACCCACGGCCCGGTTTGGCGGACTCCTCCAAGCAGGCCACGATCCACACCGGGGCCTCGGCGAAGTGCTCGGTCAGGTAGGCGACGGCGCGGTGCTGGGCGGCATACCGCTCGGGCGCCACCCCGGGCGGGGCGGGCAACGTGGCGTACATGGGGCTCACCACCTCATCGAAGGCCCGCTGGTAGACCCGCTGAACGGCCTCCTTGACCAAAGGATCCTTCACCACCCCGAAACGCCAGGTCTGGCGATTGGCCCCATTGGCGGCGCAGACACCGGCCTCGAGGATCCGTCGGATGAGCTGGTCAGGCACCGGGTCCGGTTTGAGACGACGCATCGCTCGGGTGGTGGCGATCGCCTCGAACACATCGAGCGGTGGGGTGGAGGTGTCGTTCATGGTGGTTTATCCTGCCGCAGCGCCGACGCGTCCGCGCCTCGCGACGATCGCGCCGGCCAGCTCAGCCGAAGGTGAGCTGGCCGTCGGCGCTGACATCCACGGTGACCGTGTCGCCGTCGCCGAACTTGCCTTCCAGCAAGGCCATGGCCAGCGTGTCGCCCAGCTTCTTTTGGATCAGCCGCTTGAGCGGGCGGGCCCCGAAGACCACGTCGAAACCCTCCGCGGCCAGGCGCCGGGCAGCGTCGTCGGTGACCCGCAGCTCGATGCGCCGATCGGCGAGCCGTTTGACCAACGAGGCCAGCTGGATCTGCACGATGCGGCCCATATCGGCCAACGTGAGCGTACGGAAACGCACGATCTCGTCGATGCGGTTGATGAACTCGGGCCGGAAGAAGTCGCTCGGCTCACCCGGAATGTTCGAGGTCATGATGACCACCGCGTTGGAGAAGCTGACCGTTCGTCCCTGACCGTCGGTCAAGCGGCCGTCGTCGAGCACTTGCAACAACACATTGAACACATCGGGATGGGCTTTTTCCACCTCGTCCAACAGCAGCACCGAGTAGGGGCGGCGCCGCACCGCCTCCGTCAGCTGACCGCCCTGGTCGTAACCCACATACCCGGGAGGGGCACCGATGAGGCGAGCCACCGAGTGTTTCTCCATGTACTCGGACATGTCGATGCGCACCATGGAACGCTCATCGTCAAAGAGGAACTCGGCCAAGGTACGGGCCAGCTCGGTCTTGCCGACCCCGGTCGGGCCCAGGAACAGGAAGCTGCCGATGGGGCGATGGGGGTCACTGAGACCGGCCCGGCTCCGCCGGATGGCGTTGGCCACCGCGGAAACCGCCTCCTCCTGACCCACCACCCGCTCGTGCAACACGTCCTCCAGCCGGATCAGCTTGTGGACCTCACCCTCCATCAGGCGGGTGATGGGCACCCCCGTCCAGCGGGATACCACCTCGGCGATGTCCTCCTCGTCGACCTCCTCCTTCAACATCTTGGACACGATCTGCAGCTCGTCGAGCTTGGCGGTGGCCAACTCCAACGCCTTCATCAAATCCGGCAGTGTGCCGTATCGCATCTCCGAAGCCCGGGCCAAGTCACCCTCCCGCTCCAGGCGATCCGCGTCCAGCGAGGCCGTCTCGAGCTGCTCCTTGAGCACCCGAATGCGGTCGATGGCGTCACGCTCGTTCTGCCAATGGGCCTGCATCCCGGCCAGGGTCTCGTTGAGGTTGGCGATCTCCGCGTCGATGGCGGCGCGCCGTTCGGTGGAGGAGGGGTCGACCTCTTTGGCCAGCGCCACCCGCTCGATCTCGAGCTGGCGCACCCGGCGCATCACCACGTCGATCTCGGTGGGCATCGAATCGATCTCGATGCGCAGCTTCGAGGCCGCCTCGTCGACCAGGTCGATGGCCTTGTCGGGCAGGAACCTTTCGGTCAGATAGCGGTCCGACAAGACTGCGGCGGACACCAGCGCGCGGTCTTGGATGCGCACGCCGTGGTGCACCTCGTAACGTTCCTTCAACCCACGCAGGATGGCCACGGTGGCCTCCACCGTGGGCTCCCCCACCAGCACCGGTTGGAAGCGACGCTCCAAGGCCGGGTCCTTCTCTACGTACTTGCGGTACTCGTTGAGGGTGGTAGCACCGATCATGCGCAGCTCACCCCGAGCCAGCATCGGCTTCAACATGTTGGAGGCGTCCATGGGGCTGTCACCCCCGGCGCCGGCGCCGACCACGGTGTGCATCTCGTCAATAAAGGTGATGACCTCACCCTCGGAATCGGAGATCTCCTTGAGCACCGCCTTCAGCCGTTCCTCGAACTCGCCGCGATACTTAGCTCCAGCCACCATGGAGGAAAGGTCCAGCGAGATCAGCTTCTTGTTCTTGAGGCTTTCCGGCACGTCACCCTCCACGATGCGCCGAGCCAGGCCTTCCACGATGGCGGTCTTGCCCACGCCCGGTTCGCCGATGAGGACAGGGTTGTTCTTGGTGCGGCGGCTCAATACCTGCACCACTCGGCGGATCTCTTCATCCCGACCGATGACAGGGTCCAGTTTGCCGGCCCGGGCCACCTCCGTCAGGTCCCGCCCGTAACGCTCCAGGGCCTGGTAGGTGCCCTCGGGGTTCTGTGAGGTGACCCGGTGGCTGCCCCGCACCTTTTGCAGGGCGCCCAGCATGGTCTCCTTATCGCTTCCCACCCGGTCGGCCATGGCCAACAGCAGGTGTTCGGAGGAGAGGTACTCATCGCCCAGCTCGATGCGCAGGGAATCGGCCGCGTCCATCACCCTGGTGAAATCCCTGCCCATGCGACTTTCGCCGCCGTAAGCCCGGGGCAGCTTGGCCAAAGCCTCCTGGAGCTGGTTGCGCAGGGCGAGGGGCTTGATGCCGAGCTGGTTGATGAGGGGCAGCACCACACTGTCGCTCTGGCCCAACAGGGCGGCCAGCAGATGGTCCGCAGTCACCTCGGGGTGGCTCTGGCTCTTGGCCGAGGAGATGGCGGCCTGCACCGCTTCTTGGGTCTTGATGGTCCAATGGTTGGGGTCGAGGCTCATGGTTGCATCCTTCGGCTGAGCCGGGTGACGGCCACCCGGCGGGGCGCTGACTGTGGTGGGGAAGGCGGTGCGGAGGGAACGCGATCGCGGTCGCGGTCGCGGTGAGATTGGACGTTTTGCACGTGTCGGAGCTGATCTTCGAGGTCGAGCACCATCTTGATGCCGACATGAGGCAGACCCAGCCGGGTGAGTTCCGCCACCCGGGCGATGCGGGCAAGGTCGGCATCGGAATAGCGACGCCCCCCGCCGGGGGTTCGGGCGGGCCGCACCAGCCCCACCCGTTCGTAGGCTCGCAAGGTCTGCGGATGGATGCCAGCCAAATCCGCCGCCACCGAGATCACGTAGCGGGGATAGTGCACATCTTGGCCGCGGTCAGGCATGCGCTCAGCGGGCGACGGGGTTCCTGGCCGGCTGCTCACCCCGCCTCCCGGGGCGAAGGTCTGGCCCGTTCGATGGCGGCGAGTTTCTCCAGCAGCTCGCGTTCTTCCCCGCTGACGTGCTGGGGAACGGCAACGTCGATGGTGACGAGCAGGTCTCGGCCCGCCGCGCCACGCCCTTTGGCCCGCAGCACCCGCCCGTTGCGCGACCCGGCGGGAACCTTGAGCCGAACGGTCGAACCGTCGAGGGTGGGTGCGTCGATCTCGGCCCCCAGCACCGCCTCGGTGTAGTTGACCGGCACCGTCACCGTCAGGTCGTGACCGTTGCGGCCGAAGCGCTCGTGGGGGGCGACGGACAGCTCCAACAGCAGATCACCGGGGGGGCCGCCATTGATCCCCGGCTCACCTTTGCCCCGCAACTTGATGGTCTGGCCGTCCTTCACCCCAGCCGGCAAACGGGCTTTCACCTCGCGGCTGCCAACGGAGATGGTGGTTTCCAGACCGTTCATAGCGTCGGCGAAGTCCAAGGTCAGATGGGCCCGCACGTCGCTACCGGCATGGGGACCTGCTTGGCCGAACCCGCCTCGGCCGGTCCGGCCGCCGCCTGCGCCCCCGAACAACCCGCCGAGCAGGTCGTTGAGGTTGAGGTCACCCTCGAACACGAACGGGCCACCCTGGCCACCCTGGCCCCCGGCCCCGCCTGGTCTCCCTGGCCCGGTACGGAATCCGTCGCTCCGAGACAGCCGGCGGAACTCGTCGTACTCCTTGCGGGTGGGAGGGTCGGTGAGCACTTCCTTCGCCCGGGACACCGCCTTGAACCGTTCCTCGGAGCGTTGGTCTCCGGGGTTGCGGTCGGGGTGTAGTTCACGGGCCAACTTCTTGTACGCCTGCTTGACCTCGGCCGCAGTAGCGGAGTCGGCCACGCCCAGCACGGCGTAGAAGTCGGTTTCGAGCCAGTCCTGATGTGGGTTCATAGTTGAGTCTTCACCACTCAACTTACCTGCCTGGGGTTCTATTCCACCCAGGGGCACAAGAGCCGCCGTTCATCAGCGTGTGGCCTCGCCGTCAGGTCGGAACGGGTTGATCCATCATCTGCCGCCACCAGGCATGGAAATGCACGGTGCCCAGCTCGGGCGCCGGCCCGCACAGGTTGGGATGGTAGGTGCTACCGGTGAAGCCCAGCTCGGCGGCCATGGCCACACCCTCGTGGCGGGTCTCGTTCAGTACTCGGTCCTGTCGGGCCGTCTCGCTGTAGGCGGCCAGGATGGTGGCCGGTAACCCCGGTACCAGCTGCTCCATATCAGGCGGCACGAAGTAACGAACCCGGTTGCGGTACCGCAGGGGGCCGCTCGGCACCAGCACCGAGATCACCCGCAGTCCGTTGTAGTACTCGATCATCACGTTCGGGTAGAACGCCGTCCAGATCACCGCTACGTCCGCCATGGGCTCGCCCCGACGTTGGTGGTAGCGGCGCAACCCCTCCACCCATGCCGCGTAGAGGGGCGAGCGGCCACCCTGCTCGGCCGAATGACGCAGGACCTGCAGGTGCATGCTCTCACCGAAGACCCACTCGAGGGTGTCGCAATCGGCGAAGGAAGCCAGGCCGGCGTGGTAGGGCGGCACGTGGAAACAGTCCCCGTAGACCTCCATGAAGGACTTCCAGTCGCCCTCGTACACCTCGTCCTCACTGCCGACCAGGGACCAGTCCGAGAAGTCCAACCAGCCAGATAACCCAATGGCGGCGAAGGTCTCCTCGAACAACTCCAGGTCAGCCCGGGAGGGGGGCTGCGCGGCCGCCTCGCCGCAAAAGTAGTTGCCCTTCCAGGCGGTCAAGGGGAACTCCCACAGGCCCAACTCAGCCCGCTGGTCCTCGGTGAAGTCCATGTCTCTGGCGCCGATCAGGGACCCGTCCCTGCGGAAAGACCACTGATGGAACGGACAGGTCACACAGCTCTGCTGGGACGGGATCCGGGTGGTGACGAGGGGGCGCAGGCTATGCGGGCAGAGGTTGGCGAAGGAGCGGACCTGCCCGTCCTCCGAGCGGACCAGCAGCAGGCGGTCATCCGCCTCGGCGCCCACGTGACCCGGCGCTGCCAACAACGCCTGGTGACCAACGAACAGCGGGCCGCGGGCGGGATGGAACAGCCGCTCGCGTTCGGTGGCATACACCTCGGGGTCCCCGTAGGCGTCGAGGCCCAACGAAAAGGCGGCGGGGCGCGCCGCAGACACTGCCGGCCAATCGCGGCCGCGGGGCAGGGGTGCTCGAACCGAGGTGCTAGGCGTTCGGAACATCAGGCAGGCGTTTCCTCCGCCGGCAACGCTACCGGCCCGACCCTACGTCAGTCAGACTTTGGTCTTGGCCGGGAGGTTCCACCATGAGAACGCCGATGCCGTCCCTGCTCCGCGCGAGATGGCGCCAACCTTCGGCCCGTCTGGGCGTAGATCAACACCGTGCGGCGGGTCCCCGGTAGCGGCGGAACCGGTTTACGGCTGGGGTTGGTGCCCACCCATCCAGTTGTAGGGTTCGGCCATGATGTCCATGTCCATGGAGCCGACCGACGCTGATACCCAGCCCGAGGGCCTACAGATCATCGGCATCGAGAGCTGGTACCGGTCCCAGATTGCGGACACCCGGCTGCCGCTGCACTTCGAGCGTCTGGCCGGTGGTCACTCCAACCTCACCTACCGGGTCACCGATGCGGCCGGGCAAGTAACGGTGCTGCGCCGGCCACCCGAAGGTGAGCTGTTGGCCTCGGCCCACGACATGAGCCGGGAGTACCGGGCGATTTCCGCGCTGGGACCGACCGATGTCCCCGTCCCCGCCGCCCTGGCCTTCTGCGGGGACCCCGCCGTGACCGGCGCCCCGTTCTATGTGATGGGCTTCGTAGCGGGCCGCGTGCTGCATGAGGACGCTGACGTCGAGCAGTGGTTGACCCCCGCAGCGCGCCAGCGCAACGGGCAGAGCATGGTGGAGGTAGCGGCGGCGTTGCACGGGTGCGACATCGACGCCATCGGCCTGGGTGAGCTGGGCCGACGCGACGGCTACGTGGGCCGCCAATTGCGACGCTGGTACCGCCAGTACCAGGACTCGGGCGGAAACGTTGCCCTCATGGACAAGTTGCATGACCGGCTCACCGCGCAGCTGCCCCACCAGCAGCACGCGTCGCTGGTGCACGGCGATTACCGCCTCGGCAACTGCATCAGTGCGGCGGACGGCAACATCAACGCGGTGCTCGACTGGGAGATCTGCACCCTCGGTGATCCGTTGGCCGACCTGGGCTACCTGTTGGCCATGTGGGTGGAGCCGGGCGAGACGTTCCGTACCACCGCCACCTGCCCGTCGTCCTTGCCAGGCTTTCCCACTCGGGCGGAACTGACTGAGCACTATGGCCGGCACAGCCCGCTGGACCTGTCCGAGATCGGCGTGTACGTGGGGTTCTCCTTTTGGAAGGTGGCCTGCATCAACCAGGGTGTGTGGGCCCGCTACGCGGCGGGCCAGAAGGCCGCGGAGGGCGTGGACGTGGACGCCATCGGCGCCTCAGTCGCCACCCTGGCCGAGCTGGCCAACACCGCGCTGGGCGGCTGAGCCGGACGGTGAGAGGTCAGCGCGCGCTGCGGGCAGCTGCGGGCGGCCCGGGCACCTGCGCCTGGGCCCGAACCGCGGAACCGCGTTGCGGCAGGGATTGGTGCAGCGCAACGGCCAGGGCCGCCACCATCACCACACCGGCGATGCCGAAGCAGGCGCCTGCCCCATAACGCTGGTAGATCGGGGCCACCGCCAGCGCCGAGATCGCCGCGGTGGACAGCTGCATGGCGGAAAGCAGACCTTGACCGGCGGCGACCTCGTGTTCGGCGCACTCCGCTACCACGCACGCCTGCGCCGCCGGCATGTTGACCGCGTCGACCATGGCGTGGATCACGCTCACCGCGATCAGCGCCGAGGGCGACGCCACCTGCCCGTAGGCCACCACGAAGGGGACCACCGCCACCCCGGCGACCAGCCCGACCGGCAGCGGCCCGTAGCGATCCGATACCCGACCACCGAAACCGGCCAGCGCCGCCATGGGCAGCCCGAAACAGGTGAGCGACACGGCGATGAACCACGTGCTCGAGCCCAGATCGGTCAGGTAACGGGCCCAGACGGTGTCGAACACACCAATGGCCCAGAAGGTGGCCGCCCCCAGCGCCAGGCCGGCCCGCAGGCGGCGCCGGCGCAACAGGTTGCGCAGCACCGAGCTCTCGGCCCGAGCGGCCTGGATCGACTCCGCCGAGATCTCCAGCCGCAAGCGGGCCACGGGCACCGCGCAAAGCACGATAACGGCGGCCAGCACCGAAAAGGCGACCCCCACTCCACCCAACGCGGCCAGCCCGGCCCCGATGGGCGCGCCCAGCACGAAGCCGGCCACATCGCAGGCCAGGAAGTACCCCAGCATCTGCCCGGCCCGGTCCGGATGGCGAGCCACCAGCAGCTTCCTGCCCGCCGGAAAGACCATGCCGATGCCCAGGCCGGCTACCGCCCGCCCGGCCACGACGCTGCCCAGTCCCCAGCCGTACCCGACGCCGATGTAGCCCAGCGCGGCGACGCACGCCCCCACCAGCAGCATCAGGCGGGCATGGCCACGATCCGCGAATCGGGCCAGCACCAGCTGGGAGACCAGCCCCGCCCCGAACGAGGACCCCACCACCAAGCCCAGGCTCCAGGTAGGCAGGTGGGCCGCCTCCTGGATCTGGGGCAACAGGGCGAAGATGGCCCCGTTGCCCGCCGCCACCGCAAAGCTGAGCAGGAACAGGGCGGCCACGGTGACCCACCCTAGGAGCGGGTGCCGTGCACGGGTGATCGAGTTTCGGGCCGGGTCAGCTCAGGTGGGAAGGCGTGGCCGACGCCATCCCACATCTTGACCGTCACGTCCTTGCCGGCCGCCCGCAACCGGACGGCGACGTATTCAATATCGGCGGGCGCAGGGTTCTGGTCACCGGTGTGGCCAGCAACAGCCGCAGGCGGGTTTCTGGCCGGACGTGCTGACTCGGTGGTCAAGTTCGCGTATCGTTAGACAAGCGCCTGCAGGGACTGCGGGTACCGGGAAAGAGGGCAATCGTGCAGCACGACGTGGTCATTCGCGGGGGAACAGTCGTCGATGGGACGGGGCGGGCATCCTTCACCGGCGACGTCGCCCTGGACGGGGGGACCATCACCGCAGTGGGAAAGGTAGAAGGCCGAGGCCGGCGCGAGATCGACGCCGACGGCCTGCTGGTCACCCCGGGCTGGGTAGATGTCCACACCCACTACGACGGTCAGGTCTCCTGGGACAGCCAGCTCGCCCCCTCCTCCATCCATGGGGTCACCTCTGTCGTGATGGGCAACTGCGGGGTCGGCTTCGCCCCCGCCCATTCCGGGCCCGATGCCCACGAGTTCCTCATCTCTCTCATGGAGGGCGTGGAAGACATACCCGGCACGGCGCTGCACGAGGGGCTGAGCTGGGAGTGGGAGAGCTACCCCCAGTATCTCGACGCCCTGGCTCGACGGTCCTACAAGATCGACATCGGATCCCAGATCCCCCATTCGGCGCTGCGAGCCTTCGTGATGGGTGAACGCGGCGCCGACCACGACCAAGATCCCACCCAGGCCGAGATTGCCGAGATGGCGCGCCTGGTGGCGGAAGGCCTGGAGGCGGGGGCCATGGGCTTCGCCACCTCCCGAACGATCAACCACCGGAGCCGTACCGGGCAGAAGATCGGCACCCTCACCGCCGAGTCGGCCGAGATCCTCGGCATCGCGGAGGCGTTGGCAGTGACCGGCAAGGGCGTGTTGCAGTTCGTGTCGGACTTCCGGGACATCGACGCGGAGCTGGGGCTCATGCGGGCCGCAGCCGAGCGGGCCGGAGGTCGGCCGGTGTCGGTGTCCTTGGCCCAGGCCGATCGCTCACCCGACCATTGGCGCCGGGTGCTGGAGTGGATCAGCCGGGCGGCCGCCGAAGGTATTGATTTCAAGGCCCAGTGCGCCCCCCGCACCATTGGGCTACTGGTGGGCCTCGAATCGACCATGAACCCGTTCCTGCGCACGGCCACCTACCGGTCCAGCCTGATCGATCTGCCCTTGGATGAGCGGGTACGACGCATGGCCGAGCCAGAGGTGCGAGCCGCCTTGCTGGCCGAGGCACCCGAGGCCCGGGGTGGGCTGTTCAAGATGGCTGGCGGCAACGCCGACCGTATTTTCCGTCTGGGCGAACCCGCCGAGTACGAGCCGGCCCCGGAGACATCGCTAGGGGCAGAAGCCCGCCGGCTGGGCCGGGACCCCTTCGATGTGGTCTACGACGCGCTGTTGGAGCGGGGCGGCCGGGAGCTGTTGTATTTCCCGCTGGCCAACTACTCCGGTTTCACCATGGAAGCGGCTCGGGAGATGTTGCTGCACGACCGCACCATTCCCGGCTTGTCCGATGGGGGGGCCCACGTCAGCTTCATCTCCGATGCCTCCTTCCCGACCTTCATGCTCACCCACTGGTGTCGTGACCGCACCCGCGGCGAACGCCTGCCCCTCGAGTTCGTCGTCAAACGCCAGACGCAGGACACCGCCCGCCACGTGGGCTGGAACGATCGAGGCGTGCTCGCCCCCGGCTACCTGGCCGACCTCAACGTCATCGATCTCGACGGCCTGATCCTGCACGCCCCCACCATGATTCACGACCTCCCCGCCGGCGGGAAGCGCCTCATGCAGCGGGCCGACGGCTACGTCGCCACCATCAAACGAGGTCAGATCAGCTTCGAGAACGGCCAGCCCACCGAGGCCCTGCCCGGCGCCCTGCAACGAGGGGCCCAGCCCGCCCCGGCCTGAAGCCCTGGCTGGACGCGGTCCGGGCCCGGCATGGGCCCGGACCGGGTCAGGCGAAACCGGTAGGGGTTGGACAGGGGCCAACCAGCTCGGTGGCCGCCGCGGCGAAGGCCAAGGTGGTGGCGTCGTGCAGATAAGGACCGACGATCTGCACCCCTACCGGGAGGCCGCTGGCGGCCAGGCCGACGGGGATCACCGTGGCCGGCAGGTAGCACGCCCCCGCCGGGGCCATCCAGCGGTTGAGTTCCCAGTAGGGCCGCGGGCCGGCCTGGGTGGTCACCACCCTGGCCGACAGTGGCTCGCGGTGGTCGTGGGCGAAAGCCACGCAGGGCATAACCGGCATGAGCAGCACATCGTGGTCGGCAAAGAAGGTCTCGAAACGCCGGCGCAGCTGCATGCGCCCCTCGTTGTGGGAGAGCCACTGGCGATGGCGCATGGCCGTGGTGCGTTTGGTGATGGCCACCGGGCTGTCTCCCTCGGCGGTGGCGAACTGCTCGATCTCGCCCACCCCGTAGCCGCCGGCCAAGGCGGCGTTGAGCAGGGCGAAGAACCGCTCAGCGGCCTTGGTCAAGTCGAAACCGGGCCGGGCCTCGCCCTCGACGCGCACGCCAGCCTGGGCCAGACGTTCGGCGAAGCCGTGCAGCACCTCGCCCACCTCGGGGTCGAGCACACAGCTGGGATCATCGAACCAGGTCGCCACCCGGAAGCGGGTCAGCTCCCGCTGGCGAGGCGGGGGCAGCTCCAGGCGCCACGCCGGGGCGTTCCAGCGGTCGGGGCCGCTCATCAGACCGAGGGCCAGCGTCAGATCTTCCACAGTGCGGGCCATCGGGCCGGCCACCGCCAAATCGGCCTGGGTCAACGAGCCGGGCGGGCCGGGGATCTGCCCGTGGGCGGGGACGATGCCGTAGCTCGGCTTGTGACCCAGGACGCCGCTCATATGGGCGGGTAGGCGAATCGACCCTCCGATGTCCGAACCCAGCTCCAGGGGGGTGAAACGGGCGGCCAGCGCCGCCGCCGCGCCACCGGAGGATCCGCCCGGCGTGCGCTCGGTGTCCCATGGATTGCTGGTGGCGCCGAACACTTCGTTGTAGGACTGCATGTCCCCGGCGTAGATGGGCAAGTTGGTCTTGGCCCAGATCACCGCTCCGGCCCGCCGAAGGGCCGCCACCGGCCAGGCGTCTTCATCGGGGACGTGGTCGGCCAGTTCCGGGGCGCCGCTGGTGGTGGTCATCCCCGCGGTGGAAAAGCTGTCCTTGATGGTGATGGGAACCCCGTGCAACGGACCCAACGTGTCGCCCCTGGCCACCGCCGCATCGGCAGCCGCGGCCGCCCGGCGGGCCCGATCCAGGTCCCGGGTGACCACGCTGTTGATCGGGCCATCAAGCCGATCGACCCTGGCCACCAGGTGTTCCAACGCCTCGCGGCTGGAGAGGCGGCCGGCCCCGATGGCTGCGGCCATGGCCACCGCGGACAGCTCGTGGATGGCGCCCTCAACGGGACCGGCGGCGCTCATGCCGAGGGTCCGGCGGCGGTCTGGTCGAAGACCACCGGCAGGTGGCGGGGACCGCGTACCTGGCCCCCAGACCAGGTGACCTCATCCCCGTCAGCCAGGTGGAAGCGGGGAATGCGCTCCAACCAGGTGCTGATGGCCACGTTCATCTCCATGCGGGCCAGGTTGGAACCGACGCAGCGATGCACCCCCGCCCCGAAGGCGATGTGGCGGTTGTGCTGGCGTTGGATGTCCACCGTGTCAGGATCTTCGAACATCTCGGGATCGCGGTTGGCGGAGGGAAAGGATAACAACACCCGGTCCCCCGGCTCCAGCGCCTTGCCGTTGATCTCGATCGGCTTGGACACCATACGGGCCATGGTCACCGGCGAATAGGCCCGCAGGAACTCCTCCACCGCCCCCGGGATGAGGGAGGGATCCGCCACCAGGCGGGCGGTGTCCTCGGGATGGTTAGCCAGATGCCACAGGGCGGAACCGATCGAGCTCCAGGTGGTGTCGATCCCCGCAATCAACATGAGCGAGACGTTGGCCTCGATCAGGTGCATGGGGAACGGCTCACCATCGATCTCCTGGCTGAGCAACCAGGAGATGAGATCGTCTCCCGGGTTGGTCTTACGGAACTCGATCTGCTCCCGAAAGAAGGCGTTGATCAGGGCCCGATACTTCTCCCGCAGTTCCGGGTCGGTCTGGCCCAACTCCAGCACCCCCTGCACCCACTCGGTGAAGTCGTCCGCCCGTTCGGGATCGATACCCAAGATGGCGGCGATGAGACGGGGTGGGATCTGGCGGGCGTAGGCAGCCGCCGCGTCGACCTGGCCGAACTCGAGGAAGCCATCGATGAGGCGGTGGCCCAACTGGCGGGTGTGTTCGAGGTACTTGTCGGTTGCCTTGGGCGAGAAGAAGGGCAGGAAGATACGCCGTTCCGGAACGTGGTCCGGCGGGTCGGTGGCGATGATGGATCGGCGCCGATTGCCGTGTTCGTCGTAGGTGAACGGGATGGGCACCACGGTGATCTCCACCGAGGAGAAATGCTCGCTGTCATGGGCGATGGCCTGGATGTCGGCGTAGCGGGTGGGCATCCATGAGCCACCCCAACGCGCCGTGTGCGGTACCGGGTCCTGTTGACGCAGCTTGGCCCACACCGGGTAGGGATCACGCACGAAATGGGGGTTGAAGATGTCGTAATCGTTAGCCCAACTGGGGTCATCGACCGCCACCTCGCCGGGCGCATGTGTTTCGGTCATCCGAACTCCTCCCCATCTGGCCAGCCTGTGACTGTCGACACAGCCAGTCTAGGCGCGCCAGTGCCAACCCCGAACCACGCCACGCCCCGCCAGTAGAGTCGCCCGACAATGGCCATCCGTACCGCCCTGCACGTGCTCGCCCCCGGGGTAGCGGTGTGGTTGGGTAGCGGCCATTTCGGTCATCCCAACGCCGGCGTGGTGGTCGACACCGACGGCCTCACCCTGGTCGACACCTTGACCGTGGCGTCTCAGTGGGGGCCCTTCCGCCAGGCGGTGGACGCCCTCGAACGGCCGGTGCGCCGGGTGGTGCTCACCTCCTCCCATATCCCCTTTGTGGGCGGCACCTCGCAGTTCCAGATGGCGGCCTTCTACGGCAGCGCCCATACCGCTGAGCTGCTGGATCTGGCCCCCAACGTGGCCGGCTACCGGCGCTTGCTGCCCGAGTTGGCGGCCGAGTTCGACGACGAGTTGGCCACCCGGCCTGTGTCCCACACCGTGGAGGCAGACGCCGCCCTCACCGACGCAGTGGTGGTGCGGGTCACCGCCGGGCAGTCGGCTCAGAACCTGGTGGTGGAGGTACCCGGGGCGGGGGTGCTCCTGGCGGGGGCCATGGCCAGCTTCGCCACCACCCCGTTGGCTTTCGACGGAGACCCAGCCCTATGGGCCGCCGCGTTACGAACCTTGGCGGCGGGGGCGCCGGGACCCGTCGTGCCCGGCCACGGGCCAGTAGGTGACGCCGGAGATCTGTTGGTGCAGGCGGACTATCTGCAAGCCTGCGTGGCCGGCAACATCCCCGCCGGGCCGTGGGATGACTGGTCGAACCGACAGTTCGACCCCATCAACGTGGAACGCGCTGCGATGTTGGCCCAAGGCGACCACCGGCCGCCTCCCACGATGTTGGCCTTGCTGGGGTTGTCCTAGCTGGGGGTTGTCCTAGCTTGGGTTGGCTAGCCAAGGACCCGCCGCTGCGACCAGCCCGGCCCGCTCTAGACGAGCTGGGCCTTGACCTGGGCGAAGGCATCTTCCTCGGAAACGTTGAGGGCAAAGCTGAGCTCGGACACCAACACCGACTGGGCCTTC
>JANPEN010000299.1:0-7174 GCA_031422955.1 Acidimicrobiia bacterium | reverse complement strand
GCCCCCTCCCCCCCGGTGGGGGGCGGGGGGGGCCTGGGGGCGACTCCCCCCCGGGGGGGGGGGGGGGGTGGGGCAGAACCACGGCCCGCTCCTGAGGCCACCGCCCGACCGTGGGTAGCGCCCAAGGCCACCGCCGTCTTGGGATCGCCGCGCCGGCTGACCGTCACCCCAGGAAAGGCCTGGCTGACCAGACGCTCCACCAGCGGCGAGCGGCTGGCCCCGCCGGCCAGGTACACCGCGTCGAGGCGGCCGATGTTCAGCCCGGCGTCGCTCACGGCCCGGCTCAACAGCTCGACCGAGCCGGCCACGTAGGGCTCGACCAAGGACTCGAACTCGACCCGGGTGACCCGTTGGGTCACCATACCGGTTGGTAGGCCAAGCAGCAGCTCGGCGTAGGGATGGGAGGAGAGGGCCTCTTTCACCCGGCGGGCTTCGTTGCGCAAACCGGCGGCGGCCTGCTGCCAGGATCGTTCGTCGGAGATTTGCAGCGCCTCCCAGGTCTCTGGCTCCAGCCGGGAGCCGACGAAGTTGGCCAACAGCTCGTCGAACAGGTCCCCACCCAGGCGGTCCTCACCGGCGGGGCGGCCCACGACCACGAACCCGTCGGCGGTGGCTTGCAGCACTGCGGTGTCGAAAGTGCCCCCGCCCAGGTCGTAGACAGCCACGTAGCCGCCGTCCACCACCCCGCCGTCTTCGGCGAAGGACACCGCCGCCGCCACCGGCTCGGGCACCAGCACCGGGTTGGGCAGCTCGGCCTGAGCGGCAGCATGCAACAACCGATCGAGGCGGACCTGGCTCCACGCCGCCGGGTGGGTGAGGCGCACCTCGGACGGCACGGACCCTTGCTGGCGCACCGCCTCTCGGTAGACGTAGGACAACAGCGAGGCGATGAGGGTGGTGACCTGATGGGCCCGCCCCCCCAGGATCACCGGCGCCGGCTCCCCCATGCGACTCTTGGGGGCGCGGATGGCCCGGCCGGGGGCGGCAGTGGCCAGGTTCTCCGCCGATCGGCCGACCACCAGCGAGCCGTCTTCCTCAGCCAGCACCACCGAAGGCACTCGGCGCTCGCCACCTATCTCGATCACCTCGGGGCCACGGCGACCACGGGCGGCGGCGACCGTGAAGCTGGTGCCGAAATCGATGCCCAGCACCCACGGATCCTCCACGCTCATGATCAGCCTTCCGTCCCAGGACCGCTCACGGGCCCTCATCGACTTGCTGTGACTCGGTCAGTTCTTGGCGCTGCTCAGTATGGCGGGAGCAAGGCTGGGTTCCTCGCCCGACCGAAGCAGCCCAAGCGCTACCTTTGGGGACGGGGCGAGGCGCCGCCACCGCACCGCTACGCCTCCTCCCCTTGGTTCGAGACCCGGAGGGTGGTTCTGACCGGCAGCATTGATCGCATTGGCAACTATCGCGTCGAACGGGTCCTCGGCGCGGGCAGCTTCGCCACCGTATGGCTGGCCACCGACGAGCTACTCGACGCCAAGGTCGCCATCAAGGTGTTGGCCGACAACTGGTCTCGCCAGCCCGACATCCGCCGCCGTTTCATCGACGAGGCCAAGATCCTGCGCCGCCTGGACGACGATCGGGTGGTGCGGGTCCATCAGGTCGACGAGATGGCCGACGGGCGGCCCTTCTTCGTGATGACCTGGGCCGATCGGGCCACGCTGTTCGATCGCATCCAGGACAAGGCCCGCCAGCAGCGCCCCTTCGAGGTGGCCGAAGCGGTGCAGCTCACCATCGAGATCGCCGCCTGCCTCGATGTCGTGCACGGCTTCGGGGTGGTGCATCGCGACATCAAGCCCTCCAACGTGCTGTTTCGCTCCGCCGCAAACCGTCTGCGCCCCGCCGGCGCCCGGCGCGACCCCACCGGCGTGCAGCCCATTTTGGTAGCGGGATCCCCACCGGGCGGGGGTGGGGCCGGGCTGGGGCCAGACCGGATGATGCTGGGAGACTTCGGCCTGGCCAAAGACTTGGCGGGGGCGTCGGGGTTCACCTTCGCGGCGGGGACCCCGGCCTACATGGCCCCCGAACAGGCCCGCAGCTCCACCGACATCGATGAGCGGGCCGATGTTTTTTCCGCCACCGCAGTGCTCTATGAGTTGCTCACCGGCCGTCCGGCCTTTTCGGCAGAGACGTTATCGGGGGTGGCCCGCTCCCATCAGGGTCGCGAGCTGGTGCCGTTGCCTTCGGCCCGTCCCGACGCTCCCCCAATGCTGTGGCAGGTCATCCGCCACGGCCTGGCCCCCGCGGTGCAAGATCGCATCGGCTCGGCCGAGGAGCTGATCGCCGCCCTCGAAGCGGCCATGGCCGGCCGGGCCAGCCCACCGCCCAGCGGCGGACCTCCACCCCCGCCCACCATCAGCGCCCGCCCACCTCAAGCCTTCGGTCCACCCCCGCCGCCACTACCGGTGCTGGTGGCCCAGGCGCTAGCCCTCATCGACCAGCTGGCCCAGCAGGTCAACTCGGTGGAGGCCACCGACACGCTGGTTGGGGCCAGGCGACGCTTGCTGGGTCCCGTGCAGGTCATGGTGGTCGGAACGGGTGACGGCACCACCAGCGAGCTGGCCTGGGGCCTGGCCGGGGAGCGGCTGTCTGCAACCAGCCGAGGCGGACACGGACGGGTCATGGCCCGCCTGCAGGCGGCACCCTCCGACCAGCGACGCAACTCGGTGGTGGAGGTCTTGACTTCGGGGGCTCGCCGCAACGGCCGAATCGAAGCCGACTCCACCGGCGCCCTGGCCGTGCAACCGGCTGGCACGGGTGATGACGTTGCCGTTCTGTTGGTGTCGTTGGCATCGCCAGGGCTGGACAACCGCACCGTCATCGACGCAGGCCCGCTACTCGACCGCGATCCGACCACCCCAGCCGGCGCGGCCGGAGGGGCGGTGGGCAACGCTGGTGGCCCGGCCGGCCTCAGCTCGGTGGCGGGGATGCTGGCCGAGCTGGCCCCCGAGCGGGCCCTGGCCGAGGCCGATCTGTTGGCGGTGGTCCTGCCACCGTCCATCGAAGGCGGCCGGGCCGTGCTGCAACGGCTGCGGGACCGGCTGCGAATCAGCCCCGGCGGGCCGGTGTTAGCCATGGGGGTGGTCTCCCCAGGTCCCGGTTCCACCCTGGGCGGGCCGGGGAGCCTGCCCACCGCGGTGGCCGAAATGGTGGCGGCCTATAACGCGGACCCGGCCGTGTCCGCGCAGCTCTCGGCGGTGTCCGCCCTGACCCGGGGGCGGGCCCCCATGGTTGATGGCGCCTTCGAGGCGTTGTTGCGCCACAGCGACGCGGTGCGGGTAACCGCCGCCTTGGCCCAAGCCGAGGAAGGTTTGTCGCGCTACCACGATCCCGCCGCCCGGGCCGCCTTCCATGCCTTGCGGGACGGCCGGGAGGCGTTGGTGACCGCCTTCCCCGCCCTCGAGGAGTTGGCCGTGCTGCGGGAGGAGGCCTCCGGCCGTCTGACCCTGCCCGCCTCCTATCGCCACGAGCTACGAAGGCTATTGGCGGGCGGGGACCCTGCCGCCCGGTTGGGTCTGGCCCCCGGAGCCGGAGGTGCCGAGCTCCGTCAATCCGCCGAGGCCGCCTTGGAACGCTGGCGCACCTTCGTCAACACCGGCAGGGCTCCCTTCGCCAGCATCCACGCCTCCCAGACGGTGGTGCGGGCGTTGGAACGGCTGTGGACCGGCTCCCAACAACGCTCCTGAGGGGCGCGCTGCCCGTTCCCCCATGCCAGCGTCTCTAGCGTTCCAGGAGCCCGCTTTTGGCGGTGGATTGGACCAGCTCGGCGTCCCCTATCGCGCGGTCAGCCTAGGTCCCGGCTCAGCCGGTCGCCGCCGCTCTGGCGTCGACGATGACGGAGCCGGGGGCGGCCGCGGTGGCGGCGCCGTTGGTGCCGGTGGCGCCGCACACGTTGATGACGGTCGCGCCGGTGCGGGCGATGGCGTCGGCGCAGGCCTTGGCGATCTCCAGCTCAACCAGCGGGGCGGTGAGGGAGGCGGCCACCTTGCCGTTGGCGTCGGCCTGGGCTTGGGCGGCGATGCGCACAGACTCCGCATCCGCTTCGGCCTTGGTGATGGCGGCCTCTTTATCGAGGGCGGCCACCTGCTTACGGGTTTCGGCTTCGGTGACCTGCTTGATCTGGTCTTCGGTGGCTCGGGCGGCCTCGTTGCGGGTCTGCAGCACGGCGTTGATGGAGTCGAGCACCCGCTGCTCGGGGCTCACGTCGCGCACGTTCACACTGTCCACCTGCACCCCGCGGGCCAGCAGGCGCTGCTGCAGTTCGGTGGTGATCTCGGCGGAGATCTCGGCTCGTTTGGAGGAATAGCCTTCCTCCGCGGTGTAGGTGCCGAACACGTTGCGGGTCACCTCCCTGGCGTCGGGTCGCACGAAGCGGTCCTTGACCAGCTCGATGCTGCCGGCCAGCTTGAACAGCTCATCGGCCTGATCCGCAGCTAGGGAGAACCGCACGGTGATGTCCACGTTCATGGAGCCGCCACCTTGGGCGATGACGGTGACACTGTCGTCTTTGCTCAGATCCCCCTCGTCGGATGCTCGCAGCATGGACAGCTCCTGGGTGCGGGTGGAGAACTCGGTGATCTCCGTCCAGGGCACCGTCACATGGAAGCCGGCAGGCATAGGCCGACCGACCTTGCCCAACGTGGTGGGGATGCCGATGGTGTTGGCCGGCACGATGCGCAGGAACGACGAAACCACCAACACCGCTCCGACCGCGATCAGCCCGATAGGGATGAGCACGGCGCCAGGCATGGAGGACACTTGGGGACCCCGCCGATGACGGGTCTCCACGAAGCCAGACGGATCGGACCCTTGAGACCCCCCCTTGAGGCCACGGCGGGCCACGCCGATCCCGAGCCCGACCAACACCAAGACTAAGCCCACGATCAGACGTTGCATGCCCCATCATCGCCCATGGACACGCTGGAGCCGAACCCGATGGCCGGCGGGGTGGCTCGCCTGCAATGCTGGCTCGATGCTCGGCGTGGCGGAATCGGAGCGGGCGTTGGAGATGGCCGACGAGGCCTACGCCCGGTTCGACACCGAAGCGGTGGTTGCCCACCTGTCCACAGCGCTTCGGGGCTACACCGCGGCCGACGCGAAATGCAATGCGGCCATGGTGTGCGTGCGTTTGGGCGACACCCTGGCCAACGCCATGGGAAACCTCACCGCCAGCCGAGCCTGGTTTGCTCGGGCATGGCGCCTGGTCGAGCACGAACCACCCTGCGTGGAGCAGGGCTGGGTGGCGGTGGCAGCCATGGGCTGTGACGTCGATGACCCTGACGTGCTCCTGGCGGCGGCCCGGCTGGCGCTGGATTGTGCCCGCCGGTTCGGCAACGTGAATCTGGAGACCAAAGCGCTGGCCGACGCGGGGTTAGCACATGTCCAGACAGGCCGAGTGATCGAGGGAATGGCCTTACTCGATGAAGCCATGGCACTGGCCTGCGGACCGGCCGACGACCCAGGCACCGTAGCCAAGTCGGTCTGCTCGTTCTTCACGGCCTGCTACTTCGCCACCGATTTCGAGCGTGCTGCGTCCTGGGCTGGCCTCCTGCGAACACACGGGCTGATCGGCGCGGCGGCGGGCGGACCGGCCTATCTCTCCAGTCATTGTGACAGCGTGCAGGCCACGCTGTTGTTGGAGTTAGGCCGCTGGGGCGAAGCAGAGATCCTGCTCGTTCGGGCCCAGACTCGCTTTGAGGCGGTCATGCAAGCGCCGAGTTGGCATCCGGACATCGCCTTGGCCGACCTCCGCATCCGCCAGGGTCGCTTCGCCGACGCGGAAGCACTCTTGCTGGGAAAGGAGCAGTCCATGCAGGCCCTCCTGCCGGCTTCTCGTCTGCACCTTGAGCGAGGCGACCACGACTTGGCCCGAGTCACCGCCCATCGCGGTCTCCGGGTCATGGGCAAGGACCGGCTCCGGGCCGGGGAGCTTCTCGCGGTGCTCGTGGACACCGAGCTCGCCGCGGGGGACCTCGACGCCGCGACGGCGGCGTGCGCCGCTTTGACGGAGCTCGGTTACCTCGGCCTGTCCGCCCATGATGCCCACGCGACGGCAGCGCGGTCCCGGGTCCTGGCCGCCACCGGCGATCTCTCCGGCGCCATCGCCGCGCTGGAGGGGACCGTTGACCTGTTGAGCACCAGCCAGCTGCCGTGGCGGCTCGGCAGGCTGCGGCTCGAACTGGCGCGCCTGCGGGACAAAAGCGGTGACGCCGCCGGGGCGATGATCGACGCCCGGGCCGCTGCCGCAGCGCTGGGCGCGCTCGATGTCGTCCTGACGCCGGCCGAGCTCGCTCTGCTCGATCGTCTCGGGCCGAGCCGATCGGACCAACCACCAGCGGCTCCCACAGCCACGCTGGTACGAGAAGGCAAATGGTGGGTGGTCACGTGCCGCGGTAGCAGCGTGCGAGTGCCAGACAGCAAGGGTCTCCGCTACCTCGCCGAACTCCTCTCCCGGCCCGGGGTAGAACGCCACGCCTTTGATCTGGTCGACCGGGTGGAGGGGGTCTCCTCTACCGGTGCCATAGATCGCCGCGCGCTCGGCGACGCCGGGGCGCTCATCGACCCAGCGGCGCGAGCGGCCTACCGGCGGCGCATCGAGGAGCTGCGTGCGGAGATCGACGACGCTCTGGTCGAGGACAGGCTCGACGCAGCCGAGGCCTTGCAGGCCGAAGTCGACCAGTTCGTCGCCCAGTTGGCCCAGGCCTTCGGTCTCGGAGGCCGGGACCGACGGGCGGCGTCGGCCGCCGAACGGGCCCGGCTGAACGTGACCCGTGCGTTGCGGGCTGCTACCGCCAAACTGGCCGAAGCCATGCCCGGCGCGGGCGCAGTCCTCGACCGCCGGGTTCGTACCGGCCTCTACTGCGCCTACGAACCAGCCGTAGACGACGATGTCCGCTGGATTGTTCAGGCCTGACAGTTGTTCAGGCCTGACAGTTGTTCAGACCTGACTGAACGAGATCGCTCAGCAATGAACGCCATCAGAGCATGGAGCCAATGCAACCCGTAGTCAACGAGATCGCCGACGGCATTTACCGCATCTCGACCTGGATACCCGAGGTGAGCCCCGAGGGATTCACCTTCAACCAATTCCTGGTCCGGGCCGAGGAGCCCTTGCTTTTCCACACCGGCCCACGGGGAATGTTTCCGCTCATCGCGGAGGCGGTGGCCA
>JANPEN010000298.1:0-2706 GCA_031422955.1 Acidimicrobiia bacterium | reverse complement strand
GAGCACAAGCAGCTACCGGTGGCTGCGGTGCAGTTCCATCCAGAATCGATCATGTCCCTCGGTGACGAGGCGGGTATGCGCTTGGTCGCCAACGTGGTGAGGATCCTCCGATGAACACCCGATCAGACCTGGCCGGCCCTGCCGGTGAAGCCTTTCAAGCCAGGGTCGAGCGCGATTTCGTCGAGGCTTCGGGGCCAGACGCGGAGAAGTTCCTGCAGGGCCAGCTCAGCCAGGACGTCGCCGGCCTTGCTGTTGGGGCCAGCGCCTACAGCCTGTTGCTGCAACCCCAGGGCAAAATCGAAGCGTGGCTGCGAGTGACTCGACTGAGCGCCGACTCCTATCTGCTCGATGTCGAGGGGGGCTGGGGTGAAGCTGTGTTGGCCCGGCTCAACCGCTTCAAGCTGCGCACCAAATGCGAGCTGGTGCGCCTCGATGGTTGGCACTGTTGGGCGGTGCGGGGTGGGGAGCCATCATCTGTTGGCGACGGTGGCACGATCGTCGCCGATGTCGGCTGGCCCGGGGTAAGGGGTTTCGATCGCCTGGGCGTCGGACTTGAACCACTCGAGAACATCCCCGTGGTAGGTACCGACCGGTACGTAGGGGCCAGGGTGGGGGCTGGGGTGCCGGCCCTGGGCGCAGAGCTCGATGATCACACCATCCCTGCCGAGGCCGGTCAATGGCTCATCGATCGGTCGGTAAGCTTCACCAAGGGCTGTTACACCGGTCAAGAACTGGTGGCCCGGATCGACAGCCGGGGCAGCAATACCCCCCGCAAGCTTCGTCTGATCACGGCCTCCACAGGCTTGCGGGTTGGTGCTTCCGTGGTAGTTGACGGCGTCGAGGTCGGGATCGTCACCTCGGCTAACGCTGAGGGCAGCGAGGCCCTGGCCTATTGCAAACGAGCGGTGGAACCACCCGTTTCGGCCACCGTCGGGACCGCTGAGGCCCGCGTGCAGGTCCTGCCCGAGGGCTGAGGTTCGCCGGCCGCCCGCTGCCCCCGCCCGACGTAAGGAAGGCCGTACCATCGCGACGGTGAGCCACTATGACGTGCTTGGGGCGTCGCCCAACGCGGACGCCGAGGAGCTGCGGCGCGCCTTTGTGGCCATGGCCCGACGGTTCCATCCCGACCGCCATATCGGCGCCCAGCCTTCGGTTCGACGCGAGGCTGAGCAGCGCATGCGCCAGATCACCGAGGCCTGGGCCGTGCTTGGTGACCGCGAACGCCGGCGTCGCTATGACCTGGGACTGGGCGACCGTCTGCCCCGGTCTGGGTCGGCCGGTTCAGCCGGGCCGGCCGGTTCGGGGGCAGCGCCCCCGGCGGCCGGGGGCCCAAGCGGGCCGGGGTCGGGGTCGACTGGCGGCACCGGCACCTCAGCGGGGCAAAGCGGCGCGTCGCCGTCGGCCGCGGAGAGAGACTGGCGCGCCTACGCCAGCCCCGGCGCGGGCGCGGGGTCGGGTCGGTCGCTGCTGGTCCAAATGCTGCTGATGTCGCCGGTGCGGTTGTTGTTTGACGCAGGGATGTTGGGTCTAGTGGGGATGATCGTAGGATGGCCGCCATTTTTCGGCTTTGCCCTGGTCTGCGTGATCGGGGCCGCGACCGGCTTCTTCATGCTGCCCATCTGGGCGATGACTCGAGGCAACGTCAGACGCGGTGGGCGGGGGCCGAAGCGCTCCTACTAATGTCCGACCCATGGTCTTCGTTTTCCGCCCGGAAGCAACCCGGGTGTTCGGTAAGGGACTTGTCCACTGACCTACCTCGACCGCATCCTGGTTGCCCACCGGCAGGCGGCTGCCGCGGATGATCGCGACGTCGAGGCGTTAGCGCTTCGGGCCCGCCAGACCTCGACGACCCGGGGCTTCCGAAGGGCGCTGCGGATGGCGGCCGCCGAGCATGGTATCGCCGTGATTGCCGAAGTGAAGCGCCGCTCGCCATCCAAGGGCGACCTCGCCGCCGATCTGGACCCGGCTCGGTTGGCTACGCAGTACACCGAAGGTGGTGCCGCCTGCCTGTCGGTGCTTACCGACCATGTTTTCTTCGGTGGGGGGCCGGCCGATCTGCAGGCGGCCCGGGCCGCCAGCACCTTACCGGTGTTGCGCAAAGACTTTACCGTCAGCCTGGCCGACGTTTACGACGCCCGCTGCATGGGCGCTGACTGTGTGTTGCTCATCGTGGCCGCCCTCAGCGACGCGGAGCTACGCGAGTTCCATTCCGCTGCCGTCGGCGTCGGTCTCGACGTGCTGGTCGAGATTCACGACGAGAACGAACTCGACCGGGCCCTTTCGGTAGGGGCCACCTTGATCGGCGTCAACCAGCGAGACCTGGTCAGCTTCGAGGTCGATACCGAACGGGCGGTGCGAATCGCTGGTCTCATCCCGGAAGGGGTGCTGAAGGTCGCTGAGTCAGGCATAGCCGGCCGGGCTGATGCGCTGCGGCTCCACCAGGCCGGCTACGAAGGCATCTTGGTCGGTGAGACGCTGGTGCGCTCGGCCGACCCCGCTCGAGCGGTGCGTGAGCTGCTCCCCTGACATCCGGGCCCGACACCGCGTCCGGGTTCACCCGTCGGCCGGCCCTAGTAGCCAGCTCGCCCGCCCCGCCCTCTTCCGCCTCGGTTCCCGGTATCTGCGAGTTCGCCTGCTCTGCCCGCCTACACCCGCCTTCCCAGCGCTGCCTGGGAGTGTCTGGCGATGCGTAGGGTCGATTCGATG
>JANPEN010000297.1:0-2418 GCA_031422955.1 Acidimicrobiia bacterium | reverse complement strand
AGCCGTTCTTGATCACGTCGCCGCGGGTGGCCAGCACGAGGGCCTGGTAGATCTCCGCCATCGGGTCGAGGTGTGGGATGATCTGGTTGGCTCCGGCCGGCCGGCCGGCCGGGGGTCGGGCCTCGTTCACCTCGATCAGCGGGAGTGCCTCCACCACCGGACGGTGGCGGGGATCGAGGAGCCGTTTGCGATACACCGGGCGCAGCTCGACGTCGACCACCAACAGATGCTCCTCGAACGCCCTCGCTCTGGCCACCAGCTGGCCCCGCTGGTCCACCACGAAGGAGCCGCCGTCGAAGATGAGCTCGTCCTGGCCACCGACCAGGTTGACGTACACGATGGCGGCGCTGGCGTCCGCGGCGCGGGTGGCGACCATGGCGGCGCGCTCCTCGGCCTTGCCCCGGTGATAGGGCGAGGCATTGAGGTTGACGATCAGCTCCGCTCCCCCGCTGGCCAGCTCCGCTACCGGGCCGGCAGGACTCCAGATGTCCTCGCAGATGGACACGCCCACCGACGCGCCGCCTATGGCGAAGATGGGCTGGCGGTCGTGGCCGGGGGTGAAGTAGCGCCGCTCGTCGAAGGGCCCGTAGTTGGGCAGGAGTCGCTTGTGGACAACGCCTTGCACGGCGCCGTGGGCGCACACCGCGGCCGCGTTGAACAGATCGTGTTCGCCATCTACGAAGCCGATGACGGCGGCACAGGCGCCGGTGCGAGCCGCCACTTTCTCCAGCGCCAGCCGACCGGCGGCCACGAACCCTGGCTTGAGGACCAGGTCCTCGGGGGGGTAGCCGCACAGGGTCAGCTCGGGAAAAACGGCTAGGTCGCAGCCAGCCTCGGCCGCGCCCTCCAGGCTGGCGATGACCCGGGCGGCGTTGCCTTCGAGATCTCCCACCACCGTGTTGATCTGGCAGGCGGCGACCCGAATCGTGCTCACCGCAGCAGGCTACGCAACCGGTTCGGGTCGCGCCCCAAGACGTTCCCGCCGAACTCGGCCAACGCTGAGGGCCCAGGACCGTGGGGCCCGCTCAAGTCCGGCTCGGAGCGGGTCGATGGTGCCTGCGTGACGTCGGGATGCGAGCTGGTTGCCAGGGCGACCTTCAGCGCGGCGCTCGCCCTGCTCGGCGCCACCGCTTGTGAAACACTGCGGCCGAGCGTGTCGGCGGGAGACACCTTGTCCACCCGCTACGGGCCCGCCAAGGTCGAGTTGGTCGACAAAGGCGCCGGCGGTCGGATCTATCGCTTGGTGTTCTCCAGCTGTCACGCGGACATGGCGGGAAGCGTCTTCGATCCCGCCACCGACGCCGACGTGCCCCCGCCGCCCAGCCTGCAACGCCGCTGGATCTGGACCTGTAAGGGCTGAGGACGCCGAGTCGTTATGCCCGCCGATTCCGCCGGGCGGAGGTGAGCGGTAGCGTCACCACGGTGGCGTCGCTTGAGGACTTCATCGCCGACGCGGCAGATCCGCTGGGCGCATCGCTGGTGGTGGAGCGGCTGCGCGGTGCCGGTCAGCCCGTCTCCCCCCGCATCGAGACCGATCCCCTCATGGCCAGGGCCGTGGTCGCCTTGGCCGACGCCTCTCGCTCCTTGACCGACGCGGTGGTGCGCACCCCGCACCTGTTGGTGGTCTTGGACCATCTCGTCGAGCGGGCCAGGGACGAGCTGATCGCGGAAGCCGTGGCGGAGGTCATGGACCCTGAATCAACAATGGCCCCGGGCGACGGACTGCGACGTTGGAAGCGCCGGGAGTTTCTTCGCATCGCCCTGCGAGACCTGTTGGGGTTGAGCGACCTGGCCGGCGTAGGCAGGGAACTGGCCGACCTGGCCGATGCCTGCCTCACCGCCGCCTTGGCCCTGGCCGGTCCCGAGTCGCCCATGGCCATCATCGCCATGGGCAAGTTGGGAGGCTCTGAGCTGAACTACGCCTCCGATGTCGACGTGCTCTTCGTCCACGAGGGCGACGAGTTCGCCGCCGGCAGAGTCGCCCGTCGAGTCATCGCCACCATGTCCGAGGTCACCGCCGAGGGCATCGTGTTTCGGACTGATGCTGATTTACGACCCGACGGTAAGGCCGGCCCGCTCTCCCGCACGGTTACCGCCTACGCCGGTTACTACGCCGGGCGAGCCTTGACCTGGGAACGCCAGGCCTTGATCAAGGCTCGACCGGTGGCCGGGGATCCCGCCCTGGCCGGGGCTTGGTTCGACACCATCCTGACCGAGCTGTGGGAACGACCTCGACCACCCGAGGCGGTACGGGACATCCGGGCCCACAAAGCCAGGGCCGAGCAGCTGCTGAGCAGGGACGGGCTCATCGAACGGGAGGTGAAACGCGGTCGAGGTGGGATTCGCGACGTGGAGATGGCCGTACAGATCCTGCAGTACGTGCATGGCGGGGCCGATCCCGCCATCCGCTCGGCCAGC
>JANPEN010000296.1:0-25108 GCA_031422955.1 Acidimicrobiia bacterium | reverse complement strand
TGGCGGCCGCCCCTCACCACGACGCCCGTTGGGTCATGGCCACCGAAGAAGTGCTGCGCTTCTACGCGCCGGTGACCATGGCCCGTCAGGTCATCGCGGACACCGAGGTGGCCGGTTGCCCTGTCCATCGCGGCGATCAGGTGTTGCTCACCTTCCCCGCCGCCAACCGCGACCCCAACGAGTTCGAGCGGGCCGATGAGTTCGTGGTGGACCGGGCCGTGAACCGCCATGCCGCCTTCGGGCTGGGGGTCCATCGGTGCCTTGGCTCCAACCTGGCCCGCATGGAGATGCTGGTGGCCTTCCAGGAATGGATCACCGCGTTCCCCGACTATGAACTCGACGAAGCCGGCCGCAACGAGACCACCTGGGCCAACGGCCAAGTCCGCGGGCCCCGCTCGATTCCGGTCCGGCTGCAGCCGCGATGAACACTGGGTAGGGACCCCATAGGCCTCGCGTAGGCCTCGCTTAGGCCCGGGTCAACACCAGAACCGGAATCTGGCGGCCGGTCTTGGCCGCGTACTCAGCGAAGTTGGGCATCTGCGCGGCCTGAGCGTCGTAAAGGCGCTGGCGGTCGTCGCCGGCAGCCACCTCTACCCTGGCCTGGAACTGCTCACTGCCAATCTCGACGCCGACCTCAGGATTGGCCACCATGTTGTGATACCAGTCCGGGTTCGTGTCCGCTCCCGCCTTGGAGGCAATGATCACGTAACGATCACCGTCGCTGGAATACACCAACGGGGCGGTGCGCAAGACGCCGGACTTGGCTCCCTTGTGGGTGACGAGGATCATGGGCGCCCCCTCGAAGGGCGGTCCCACCTTGCCCCCGTTGGCTCGGAACTCGGCGATCACTTTTTCGTTGAACTCTTTGCGATCAGTCATGGTGAGGGACGCTAGTTCGGCCGCTGCGCGCCCGCCGGCGGGCCAGTCCCGGCGAGATCAGTAGTGTGCGGCGCTATGAGTGACCGCTGGGATTATCGTGCCGCGGGGTTGTGGCGGGACACCACGTATCTCGACGATTTTCTGGAGATAGTGGCGGACGCCCCCGACGCCATGGCAATCGTGGACTACGGCAGGGGCCACGACGAAGCCATCCGCTTTACCTACGGCGAGTTGGCCCAACGGGTGGACCGCATCGCCGGCGGCCTGCAGCACCTCGGGGTGCAACCGGGCCAGGTGGTCTCCTTGCAGCTGCCCAACTGGTGGGAGTTCCCTGCGGTGGTGTTGGCCTGCGCCCGCATCGGTGCCGTGATCAACCCGCTGGTACCCATCTTCCGGGCGCGTGAGTTGCGTTTCATGCTGGCTCGCACGGCCAGCCCTGTGTGCATCGTGCCAACGCAGTTCCGCGGCTTCGACCACGCCGCCTTGCTGGGGGAGCTGCAGCCCAACCTGCCCGACCTTCTCCACCTGCTGACCGTGGGCGACAGCTTCACGTCCACGTTGCTCGAACAACCCTGGGAGGACCAGTTGCGGCCCCGCCCCATCGGCGCCGATGAGGTGGCCGAGATCCAGTTCACCTCGGGCACCACCGGCGAACCCAAGGGTGTGGTCCACTCCCCCAACACCATCGGCGCCGCCGCCTGGGCCATGGCGGACACCTTGGGGTTGGACTGCGACGACGTCGTGTTGATGTCTTCCACCCTCGCCCATCAGACCGGGTTTCTCTACGGCGTGGTCATGGCCCTGGCCCGGGGCATGAAAGTGGTCTACCAAGACGTGTGGGATGCGGACACGGCGCTGCGCATCTGCGAAGAAGAACTGGTCACCTTCACCATGGGATCCACCACGTTCCTGCTCGACCTGGTCGCCGCCCAACGCCGCCGTAGCCAGCCCCCGCCGGCCAGCTTGCGCTACTTCTGCTGCGCCGGAGCACCCATCCCTTCGCCGTTGGTGCACGAGGCCCACCAGCTCCTCGAGCTGGAGGTGGTGGCCGCCTGGGGTATGACCGAAAACGGCGCGGTCACCCTGACCCGCCCCGGGGACCCGGTTGAGGTGGTGGCCAACAGCGACGGCATCGCAACCAGGGGTATGGAGGTGCGCGTCGTTGACGACCGCGACGGCGGTGTCCATACCGTACCGTTTGGTACGGTAGGTCGACTCCAGGTGCGGGGGGCCCAGCAGACCTTGGGTTACTACCAGCGCGCCGATCTGTACACCGATTGTCTCAGCCCGGCCGAGGACGAAGGGCCAGACTGGTTCGATTCGGGCGATCTGGCCCTGGCCCGCGCCGATGGCTCCATCCGCATCTCCGGTCGTTCCAAGGACCTCATCATTCGGGGCGGCGAGAACGTGCCGGTGGCGGAGGTGGAAGGGGCCCTGTTCGCTCACCCCCAGGTGCGTGAGGTGGCCATCATCGGCCGGCCCGACGAGCGTCTGGGCGAGCGGGCCTGCGCGGTGGTGGTGGCAGAAGGTGAGGCGCCGACCCTGGCCCAGTTGACCGCCCATCTGGAGGCGGCCGGAATGGCCAAGCAGTTCTGGCCGGAGTCGTTGCTGGTGGTGGCGGAGATGCCCAAGACCCCCTCCGGCAAGATTCAGAAATACGTGCTGCGCCAACAGCTGTGATCACCGGGTACTTGGCCGCGGAAGGCTTTGAAGCGGAGCTGGTCGAGGAACTGACCCGGGCCGGACTGGGCCCCGGCCTACGCCCCGCCCACGGCCGCTTGTTGATCAGCGAGGCGCCGCCCTACCGGGCCGCCTGGGCCGCCAACATCTGGTTCGATGCCCAGGAACTGACCATCACATCGGTGGGCGACGCCGCCGCCCAGTTGCGGGCCCGGCAACGCAGCTGGGCCCTCTACGCCCCCACCCACCGCGGCCGGGGGGAGCTCATCACCGCCAAGCTGCCCCACGTGTCGGGCCGACCCCTCGAATTTCACCAGGCCGCCCCGGTCGCCCCGCTGGGATCTTGGAGCTTGCTGCGTCCCGATCTGTTGTTGGCCGCCGCCCATTGCTCCAGTCCCTTCACCCATGGCCAGGTTCCCTTGCACGAGCACAGGGTCGGCCCACCGAGCCGGGCCTATCTCAAGCTGTGGGAGGCCTTGGTCCGGCTCGGTCGGGCACCGGGGCCCGGTGATTGGGTTGTCGATTTGGGCGCCAGCCCTGGCGGCTGGACGTGGTTGTTGAGCGAATGGGGGGCCAGGGTGCTGGCGGTGGACAAGGCCCCCCTCCACGACGCGGTTTCGGCCCGGTCTTCGGTGAGTTGGCTGGGTACCAGCGCCTTCGGTCTCGAGCCCGATCAGGCCATAGCGGTGGCCCACCAGAGGTGGGGCGAGCAGGCCCCGCCCAGCTGGGTGTTCGGCGACATTGCCTGTTATCCGACCCGGTTGTTTGCATTGATCGAGCGGTGGCGGGCCGTGCATCCGGCACCCACGTTGGTCTTCACCGTCAAGTTCCAAGGCCCCACCGACCACGACACCGCCGACCGGCTGGCCGCCCTTCCAGGGGCCGAGCTGTTGCACCTGCACCACAACCGCCACGAGCTCACCCTGTTCATCTCGCCGCCCGGGTGAGCTCCACCAGCCTTTTCCCCATGGCGCACCGAGGCAACAGCTCCAACCCGTTGGCCTTTTCGCGGGCTCGGATGGCGGCCAGCTGGGGGCCAAGGATGGCTCCGTCGAGTTCGACGAAGCCCAACCGCCGATAGTACGGCCCGTTCCAGGGGACGTCGCGAAAGGTGGTAAGGGTCAAGGTGTCCAGCCCTGCGGCTTTAGCCCAGTCCTCCACCGCCGCCAGCAACTGGGCGCCGATGCCCCGCCCCGCCGCCTCGCCGATCACGCTGACCTGGTCGAGGTGGGCGTGGCCGTCCACCGTGGAGGCGGCCGCGTAGCCGAGGACCCCAACCGGGCCGTGCTCAGCGGGTTCGCCTCCCACCCGCTCCGCCACCAGAGCCGCCCTTGGGCCACCTTGGCGGCCAGCACCTCGCCGGCGGGAGGGTCGTCCTCGGCGATGGCGTGCAACCCGACCGCATGGAACCGCTGGCCGGCGTCGATCTCCACCCATTGCAGCCGCTCGATGTCAGCCAACTGAGCCAGCCGAATGCCCGCCCGCAGCATGCTTGCCTCCCTCGTCCCTGCCTCCCGCGTGCCGGGTCAACCTGCCCCGTCGCGGAGATCTCCAATGGCACCAACCAGACTCGTCCAGACATTAGAGTTCTCCCATGTTCACGCCGACTGCTCGACGATCGCTGCTGTCCCGGATCTGCTCCCGCGCGGCGCGTACCGCTCCTACCGCACTCACCGGTTTCGCCCTGGGCGGGTTGATCATCGCCTGCTCGGCGTCGGGCACCAACTTCAAAACTGCAGCCGAGAAGGTCATCAACGAGGAGATCAGCAAGGTCGCCGGCCTCGGCCAACTGGAAGGGCTATGCGACAAGCCGGCCAACACCGAGGTAGGCGAGACCTTCGAGTGCACGGCAGAAACCGAAGACGGCGAAACCATTGCCTTCATTGCCACCATCGCCAAGGACGACAGGGTGGAGGTAGAAAGCACCAACCTCATCATTCCTGATGGCCTCGAACAAATCGAGGCCATCGCGGTGCAGGCGTTGGAACAAGAGATCGGGCAAACCCTGGGGGCGGAGAACTTCGATTGCGGACGCAAGGGCGTGGTCATCGATGTGGAAAAAGAGGTGCTCACCTGCACCCTGACCGATCCTGACAGCGGCCTGGAATACGACGCTGAGGTCGACATTCCCGACCTCAGCGACCCCAGCGACCTCACCGTCACCGTGGCTGACACCCCGCGGGGCTAACTGCGGCGGTCAGGCCGGGCGGTGCTCGAAAGACATGGGCGTGCCGACCATGAGTTCGTTCCAGCGGCGCCAGAAGGTTCGCATCTGCAGCTCGTCCAACGAGTTGACGTGCTTTTTGAGCATGCCCCGCGACACGTCGGAATAGGGCAGTTCCTCCACGCCGGCGAAGCCGCGTTGGCAACATTCCAATGCCTCGACATCATCAGGAGTGGCCATACCGCCGGGCCCCCAGAAGGTCAAGAAGTTATCCAGGCGAGCCTCTCGCACGGCCGGGTGTTCGTTACGGATGGCCAGCTGCCAGGCGGTGACCTGCTGATAATCGGGGGTGACCGGCTCGAACGTGCGCACCACCATACCCATGCGTAGGTCGATGATGATGAGGTTGGGGAAAATCAACAGGTTGCGTGACCCGTTCATCTCCCCGGCCTGTTCCGCCCCGAACAAATCGGTGTAGGAGGCGCGGCGGGCATCGTCGGCGGCGGCGGCGGCGCCGTCCAATAACCGTCCCAGCCCGGAGCGGCTACCGACCATGGCGTGGCCGTTGCCCAGCTCGCGGGCCCAAGAGGTGGGCCGACCATCCGCGGCCGGGCGGAACAGCGCGGCCAGATCCACCCCCGAAGCCTGCACCATCTCCAGATAACGCTGGTGGGTGGGCCCGGCGTGGTAGGCGTCGAAGGAGTTTTCTACCAGCAGCTTCCAGTTGGCCCGCATCGAGTACTCGTGGGTACCACCCAGTATCTCCAGACCATCGTCGAGGCCCTGATTGACGAACAGGTCGATAATGGGGGCGGCGTCGGCCAGGTAGGTGCGCAGATCGGGTGCTTCGGGGTTGTAGCTGACGAACCAGAACCCGCGGTACTGATCCACCCGGGGCGGGGCGGCCAGGCTCAACTCCTCACGATCGAAGCTGGGACCGTAGGCGTCTTCGCCGGGCAGGGCCACCAGCTGGCCGGCCGTGTCGAAGGTCCAGGCATGGTAAAAGCATTTGAGAAAGCGACCGTTGCCGGCCTTTTGGCGACACAGCATGGCGCCCCGATGGGTGCAGGAGTTGATGAACACCTGCACGTGGCCAGCGTCGTTGCGGGTGAAGATCAACGGCCGGCGGCCCACCGTGCGGGCCCGGAAGTCGTGGGGCTCGGGGATCTCGCTGTCGTGGCCGACGTAGAGCCAGCACCGACCGAACACCTTGTCCCATTCTTCCGCCAGCACCGCGGGGTCCGTCATGGCCCGGCGATGGACCCGGAACTTGCCCTTCTCCCGGTCGTCAATCAGGAACGGTGCGGCGAGGGACACCGGCGTGGCCCGTACGTTCATGGTTGCTCCCTGGGGGCGGCAGGCGTTTGCGGCCAGTACTTGGCCAAGGCCCCGCCGTCCACCGTCATGTTGGTACCGGTGGTCATGGCCGACTCATCGGAGGCCAAATACACCACGGCCGGCACGTAGTCGGTGGGGGTGGGCAGGCGGCCCATGGGTAGTTGGCCGAGGAAGTCCATACCGGCCGGTGCGGCCGCGGCGGCTGCTTGGAGGAAACGTTCGGCCAACGCAGGATCATCGGGCATGGTGGCGGTGGGGGTGAAGCCGTTGACCCGGATCCCGTAGGGCGCCAGCTCCATGGCCGCCGAGCGGGTGAAGTTGATCATGCCCGACTTGGCCGTGCAGTAGCCGATGTTCCCAGCCTGGCCCTGCCAAGCGGCGGTGGACAAGATGTTGATAATTGAACCGCCATTTCCCCGCTCGATCATCTTGCGGGCCACGCATTGGGTCATGAGAAATGCGCCGCCCAGGATAATATCGATCTGCTGGCGGAACTCCTCCACGGTCATGTCCAACACCCCTTTGGTGTTGAATCGCACAGCATTGTTTAACAACACATCGATATGACCCCACTCGGCCATGGCCCGCTCCACCAGCTCCGCCACCAAGGCCGCATCGGTGACGTCACCGGCCACGGCCATGGCCTCGCCCCCCGCTGCCTTGATCCGCTCGGCCCGATCTTGGGCCACCGCGGGCCGCAGATCGTTGCACAGGACCTTGGCCCCCGCCGCCGCGAAGCCGGAGGCGATGGTGCCACCGATGTTGGGGCTGGCCCCGGTGACAATGGCGACCTTGCCGGCCAGGCGACCGCTTAAGTCCACCAACGGCGCGGCCCGGTTCACGACCACACCGAAAACACCTTGTTTGAATTGAAACACCAGGTTTCCACGAAGGTGTGCCAGTCCGGGGTGCTGCGGCCCAGCTCCCTGGCCGCCCCCATGAGGGCGAACCAGTTCAGGACTTCCTGTTGGCCGGCGCGTTCCACCGAGGCCAGCGGCGTGCGCTCCCAGGTGTCGAAATCCCCGCGGGCCAGCGCATCGTAGAGCACCCGGTCGGCGGGGGTGTCGGGGCGAAGCCGCCACAGATGGTCGACCAGGAAGGCATGGGACCACGACGAGGAGGCCAGCAACGCCACCCGCCAGGGGCTGGCCTGCAGGGCTCTGGCCACCGCCGCCCCCATCTGCATCAACCGTTTGGGGCTGGGCGAGGGCGGGTCGAGGGCCAACTCCTGGCCGAAGGGCACGAACCCCCCTTTGGCGCAGATGACCTTGGAGCCGTAGCAGTTGATGGGCATGTTGACCAGCGGCCAGGGAAAGCCCGCACGGTCATAGTCGAGGTAGAGCTGGGTGTTGAGGAAGGCGTGGGCCAGGCTCGGATGGTGCAACGGCCTGTAGGCGTAGGCCACATCGATGCCGTCTTCGAGCAGCTGGGCGGTCAGCCAGCGGGCCGCGTCGGGGCGGCCGCGCACCTTGATGGTGTGGTCCGCCGGTTCGCCCCACACGTTGGGCCGGGGGAACTTGGCCCACGGCTGGGCCTCGAGATCGTCGTAGGCCAACAGGGCAAAGGGCGGGATAAGGTCCTCTTTAAAGTTCTCGTACTGATCGTCACCCCACACCAGGATGAAATCGGGGTCGAAGCGCTCCAGCTCGGCCCGCACCCTGGCGAAGCCCTCCAGCAGCTCGGCCCGGTGGGTGGCGGCAGAGGCGCGGGCTTCGTCCTGACCCCATTCGGCCTGCATGGCCGGCGGCCAGCGGCTCGGGTCCTTGGCTTCGGCGGGAATGGCGGGATCGGCCAGGAAACCCCGCAAGATCCCGGCCATGTCCTGGTCGCGCAGGGACAGCGGCGGATAGTGCGTGACCCCGGCCAGCAACAGCTCAGCCATGTCCTCCCCTTCGTGCCGGCCCCGCCCAGCTGGGCGGGACGCGTGCGTCTCATCCGATCCCGCTCACGTTAGATCCTCAGCCCGGGGTGGGCGTCCCCGCCCAGGAAGGCGCGAGCGTTGCCGCCCAGCACCGCCCGGGCCTGGTGGTCGCTACAGCAGCCCATCGCCATGGCCTGGGTGATGATGTCGGCCGGGCCCCCGAAGGCGGCTGGGTAGAAGGGGAAGTCGCTGCCCACCATGACGTGGTCGTCACCGAATCGGTCGAAAAGCACCGGAAGATAGGTGGGTTCGAACACCAGCGAATCCACCCACAGCGAGCGCACCAGCTCATCGGTACTGCCCAAGACGCGGCCCTCGGCGCCGATGCTGGCCCCCCGAGCCAAGCGGGGGTAGGCCCAGGCGAAGCTGCCACAGCCGTGGGCCAGCCCGATACGCAGGTTCGGATGAGCGTCGAGCACCCCGCCGAAGACCAAGGCGGTAGCGGCCATGGCCGTGTCGGTCAACATGCCCAGTCCGAACTCATAGGGCGCCCCCCGGCGGCGAATGGCCCCCTCCCCGTCGGTCGGGTGAATGAACAGCGCCGCCCCCTTTGCCTCGGCGGCGGCGAAGAACGGACGCAGGGACAACGCGTCCAGCTCCACACCATCCACCGTGGTACCGATCTCGATGCCCACGAAACCCAACTCGTCCATGACCCGGTCGAGCTCGGCGATGGCCAACTCGACATCCTGCAAGGGCACCGCCCCCAGCGCCGAGAACCGCTCGGGGGCCGAGGCCACCGCTTCGGCCAGGGCGTCGTTCTGGGCCCGGAGGAACGGCGCGGCCAAGCCTGGGTCGGCCCAGCCCACCAGGGTGACCGGCACCGGGGACAGGACCTGGTGGGCTACCCCAGCCTGGTCTAGCGCAACCACCCGGTCAGCCACGTTCCAACAGGTGGAGGCCACCGGTCGGAACACCTCGCTTCCCCGCATGATCCGGGCCGCGCCGCCACGTACGGCTAGCGACGGCCAGCGTGCATCCCCGGTGCGTTCGGCCAGATCGGCCAGCCCGGCGGGGAAGAAATGGGTGTGCACGTCGATCTCAATGGCGGACTCCATGGCTGCAGCGCACCACGGTTGCCCCCAACCGAGCAACTCCCGGTTGGGGCCGACCGACCGAGGCGGGGATCAGACCCGTTCGATGATGGTGGCGGTACCCATGCCGCCGCCGGTGCACATGGCCACCAGCCCGGTCTGCAGGTCGCGGCGCTCCAACTCGTCGAGCACGGTCTGGATCAACATGGCTCCCGTCGCCCCGATGGGATGGCCCAGGGCGATGGCCCCGCCGTTGACGTTGACCCGCTCGGGATTCGCCCCCGTGTCACGGAAGAACCGCAACACCACCGAGGCAAAGGCCTCGTTCACCTCGAACAGGTCGATGTCCCCAATGGTCATGCCGGCCCGTTGCAAACACAGCTTGGCAGCAGGGCCGGGGGCGGTCAGCATGATCAGGGGCTCCGATGCGGCCACTGCGGACATGACCACCCGGGCCCTGGGGGTCAAACCGTGGGCGCGGGCGTAGGCGGGTGAGGCCAACACGATGGCGCTGGCCCCGTCGACCACCCCGGAGCTGTTGCCGGCGTGATGGACGTGGGTGATGTCCACCCCTGGATACTTCTTGGCGGCCAAGTCCAGGAAGGACGCCCCCTCGGCCTGGGTCATGGTGCCACCACCCAGCTTCTCGAAGCTGGGTTTGAGCTGGGCGAGGTCTTCCAAGGTGGTGCCCGGGCGGGGGAACTCGTCGTGATCAAGGGCGACGGTGCCGTCTTCGTTGCGAATGGCCACCACGCTGCGTTCGAAACGGCCTTCGGCGATGGCCACCGCGGCCCGGCGTTGGCTTTCCAGCGCGAGAGCATCACAGTCTTGGCGGGTGGAGCCGTCGATGCTGGCGATGAGATCGGCGGAGATACCTTGCGGTATCTGGGGATGCAAATCCAACAGATGGGCGTTGTTGGCGTGGAACCCGTCGGTCCCGTTGGCGGTGAAGTGGCTCATCGACTCCACCCCGGCCCCGATGACCAGATCCTGATGGCCGGCCAGAATCCCCATGGCCGCAAACGTCACCGCTTGTTGGCCCGAACCGCAAAAACGGTTGAGGGTGACACCAGGAACGGTGATGGGCCACCCGGCGTCCAACACGGCCATGCGCCCGATGTCGTGGGCGTGGTCCCCCACGTTGGAACCGTTGCCGGTGACCACGTCGTTGACGTCGGCGGGCTCGAAACCGACCCGCTCCTGCAAGCTCTGCAACACCTGAGCCAAGATCCGCTGGGGGTGCAGGTGGGACAGGGAGCCCTTGCCCTTTTTGCCGATGCCCCGGGGGGAACGCACCCCGTCGATGATCCACGCTTCGCGCTCGCCAGTGGCCATGTCCACGCTCCTGTGCCTCGGGTAGCGACAAGCTCACCCCAGCGGGGGTCAGGCAAGCAATTCCTTGGCCGTGACCGGTGGGTCTCGAGCCTGCCTCGAAACCGTGAGGAACCTGCGCCTAGCCCGCCATCCACTGCTCGGCCGTGAGGTTCCAATCGCCCCAGCCGTTACCGGGGGCAACCTGCTCGGGTGTGTTACGAACAGGCCGAGATCAGCGAAGCGCTCGCCACCATCGTCACGACCACCCGCGCGCCGCGCCGCAACCCCAGCGTGCCCGCGATGGTGGAACCGACTGACACGGGGCCAACACTACCCACACGCCCCGCTCCTCAGACCCGCCCCTCCCGCTGCCCAGCGGGGCACACCCGTTCTTTCACAAGCGGGTTTGGGTCGCTGGCGGTTGGGTACCGGAGGGACAGTCAAGCGCTGGACCACACTCCGGGAGGATTCCATGGCGAACTTCGACGAGGTCAAGGGTCGGGCCAAAGCCGCCGCCGGTGAACTCACCGACAACAAGCGGATGCGCAACGAGGGCAAGGTCGACAAGACCAGCGGGAAGCTCAAACAAGCCATCGACAAGGTGGCAGGCAAGCTGCGAGCCAAGACCTGAACCATTTCGGAATTGAACGGCGGCGGGACGTATCAGACCCTCGTCGCCCCGCTCTTCCCTACCGAATCCCACTGGTTCCCCCGCCAGTGTTTGGTGCCCGCCCTTTCGAGGGCGGGCACCGCGTGCTTTCGCGCGGGTCGTTTCGTGCGGCTTCTCCCGAATGTGCACCCCGCGGCATCCATCGCAGCCCTATCCCACCCGGTCCCGAGGCGCGAATGTGGAGACTTGGGCGGTTTTCTGACCCATACCTTATGGTTTGGGTTAAAATTGTCGACGGAGCGTGCGCACATCGCGACGAAGCGTCGACAATAGGACACCCTGTCGGAACTGCCGTGACAGAAAACCGCCCAGGTTCCCGGCGTTTCATGCATTTCAGTTATTTTCACGACCGAGAATCAGTGCTGAAGCCCCCGTTTGGAACGCAATTTCCGTACCCTGTGGTACGGACGCCCCCTCACCACGCCCTGCTCGCCAGCCCCGCGCCCCCATCCGACACGGACCGGCGACGACCGCGGTCACGTCGAGGGGTGGACGCGCAGCTCAGCGCGGTTTGGGCCGCTGAGCACCCGGATGGCCAGCTGCCCGTTGTGCAGCGTCGCTTCCAAACCGGAGCCGTAGCCTTCGGGCAGCTCGAGTTCACGCTCGTAGCCGCCGAACTCCCACTCGTCGAGCAGATAGGTACGAGCGGGAGCGCTGCGCACCGAGGCAAAGAAGCGCAAGGTCTGGCCCCGTAGCTCGATGGTCACGTCGTCCGCTGTCACCGCCGGCAGGGGTGCCACGACAACCAGAGCGCCCGACGCCTCGTACATCTTGACCGGCACGGACTGGGGAACCATCGTTCGCCGCGTCGCCTCCGTTGCTTCCAGCACTCCCTGATGGGCGGCGTTCGAGACAGTCGGTTCGGCCATGGCCCGCCGCTACCCGCATGGCTCACGCTTTAAACAAAAGTGGTCCGAACGAAGCAGGCCCTACGTGAGCAGGCAGCCATGGATTCAGTACTCGATGCCTTTGATGGCCGAGATGCCCTGGTCATAGGCGTGCTTGATCATTCGCATCTCTGTCACCGTGTCGGCCAGAGCAATGAGCTCGGCCGGAGCGTTGCGGCCGGTGATCATCACGTTGGTTTTCGGGGCCCGGTTGGCGATGGCGTTGAGGACCTCGCCGAGATCGATCCAGCCGAAGGTGATGGCGTAGGTGAACTCATCGAGGATGAGCAGGTCATAGTCGCCCGAGGCCAGCTTCTGCTTGGACACCTCCCAGGCGTGGCGGCCCTTGGCCTCGGTCTCGTCCATGTCGGTGGATTCCCAGGTGAAGCCGTCGCCCAGGCTGTTCCATTCCACCCCGAGGGTCTCGGCCAGCTTCTCCTCGCCGGTTTTCCACTTGCCACTCTTAAGGAACTGCACCACCCCAACGTTCCAGCCCCGCGCCCAACCCCGGGCCATGACCCCGATCGCCGAGGACGACTTGCCCTTCCCGTCTCCGGTGTTGACTAAAACGATGGACGCTAGCGCCATGCTCGGCTCCGATTCGGCTCGATAGGTGGACGTTGCCTCGCCCAACGTAGGCGCCCGCCGGGCCTGGGCCCAGCCCTGGCGGTGGACGGCAAGGGGTTTGGCCGACCCTTCGGAACGAATCGACGCCGATTCGCTCCGAAGGCGTTCGTCACCACCTTCGGCTCGGCCCTGCGGGCGGGGGACGCCCCTGCCACGAACAGGCCTTCCGCCACGCCCCGTTCATTCTTTGTCCCACCGCCGCCGGCCAGGCCCCCCGCCCGGGGGCGACGGCACCATCGACGGCAACGCTTCGGTTGGTTGGGTGCAGTTCACCTACGCCATCAATATGATCCGCAATCCGGCGGCCACCACCCCGGTGGACCTCTGTGCGGCCGAGCTACCGATCGGGCTGCAGGTAATCGGTCGCCACCACGACGAGCCGGGGGTGATGGGCGTGGTCGCCGCCCTCGAACAGATCATCGGCTTCGACCAGTTGGCCCCGCTCCACTCGAATCGGAGGCGAGGCGGGAGCGGGCGCGCTCAACGAAAGGTGCTCCAGGCGGCGATCCCGAACACCACCACCACCACGAAAAGAATCAACAAGGCGGTAGCGCCAGCGGGATGCCCACTCGAGGGCGCAGGCCGCTGGCCCGGATCGGGACGAGTGCGCTCGTTTCGTGTAGCCATGCTCCAACGGTTCTACCACGGGTCGCGCACGGGCCCGGTCTCTTTGGTGATTCTCCGCTCTTACCTGGCCGGCTTGCCGTTGCGGCGGGTCGGGGCTAGAAACGACAATCACAACCCGAGATTTCAGGTGGGGTGGATGGGCTTGAACCCGAGTAGGGCGCACCCGGTGGAGTTCATCGGCATGATGGCCCCTCAGGAGTACTCCGAGATCATCCCGGCCAGGGGCAACCCGGTCGACGCCGGGCTGACCAGGGACTGGGCCCGCGCCCACGAAACGGCGGGGTTCGACCGGGTGTTGATCGGCTACTTCGGCCATGCCCCCGACGGGTTTATCGTCTCCTCGTTCGTTTTTGCCGCTACCGAGCGCCTGGGGGTGCTGCTGGCCCATCGGCCCGGCTTCGTTTCGCCTCCGGTGGCGGCCCGCAAGCTGGCCACCCTCGACCAGTACAGCAACGGCCGCCTGGCTGTGCACATCATCTCCGGGGGCGACGACGCCGAGCAGCAACGAGACGGCGACTGGCTCGACGTCACCGAGCGGTACCGCCGTACCGATGAGTACGTCGGGCTGCTCAAACGGGTATGGACGGAGCCGGACCCCTTCGACCACGAGGGAACCTTCTACCGTCTGAAGGGCACCTGGTCCTCGGTGCGCTGCGCCCAGGAACCCCATATTCCGGTGTTTTTCGGCGGATCCTCCGACGCCGCTATCGAGGTTTCCGGCCGCCATGCTGACGTGTATGCCCTGTGGGGGGAACCCCTGGCCGACGCAGCCGTTCACATCGCCAAGGTCAAGGCGGCGGCAGCCGCCAACGGGCGTGACCCCGCCATCAGCCTCTCGACCCGACCTATTCTGGGCCGCACCGAGGAGGAGGCCTGGGAACGGGCCCGCAACATACTGGCCCGTATCCAGCAGCGCAGCGGCGACCGCACCCCGACCGCACCGGCCAACGCGGGGTCGCGACGCCTGCTGGAGGCCGCCCAACGCCAAGACGTCTACGACCGCTGCCTGTGGATGCCCTTGGCCACCGCCTCGGGCGCCCGGGGGAACTCCACCGCCCTGGTCGGCACCCCCGAGACCGTGGCCCAAGCCCTGCTCGATTACCACGACATCGGCGTCACCACCTTCCTCATCCGCGGCTACGAACCCTTCGAGGACACCGTGGACTACGGGCGCCATCTGCTACCCCTGGTCCATCAAGAGTTGGCCCGACGACGCTGAGCGGGTCAGCCGTACCGAGCCCCTCAGAGCTAGCGCTAGCCTGCGAAGCGATCGCACGGGCAAGGAGAGGCGATGGTCAGCAAGGTGGACCGGTTGATACAGGACGCAGCGCCAAACGCGGGTCGGACCGCGCCGTGAAGGTCGGCGTGTTGCAGTTCTTTTCCTGGCCCCAGCGCCGGGTGCCCGCCGCCACCGTCTACGAGCGGGCCTTGCAACGAATCGAGGTGATGGACCGCACCGGGTACGACGCGGTATGGCTGGCCGAGCATCACTTCAGCAGCTTCTCTATCTGCCCTTCTGTGCACCTGATGGGCATGCACGTGGCCGGCCGCACCCGGAACCTACGCATCGGTATGGGGGTGTCCCTGGCCGCCACCTACCATCCGCTGCGCCTGGCCGAGGAGGTGGCCCTGCTCGACGTGTTGTCCGGCGGTCGGGTCAACTGGGGCGCCGGCCGGGGCTTCCAAAGCGTCGAGTTCGACGCTTTCTCCATCCCGGCCGAGGAGAGCTACGCCCGTTTCCGCGAGCACGTCGAGGTGGTCCTGGCCGCCTGGACCCAGGAACGCATCTCCTTCCAGGGCCAGTTCGTCAGCTTCGAAGGTCTGGAGGTGTTGCCCAAACCGCTGCAGCAACCCCATCCCCCCACCTGGATGGCGGCCACATCGACCGAGGCGCTCACCTGGACCGCCCAACGCGGCTTCGACCTGATGCTCGACCCGCACTCCACCCACGCCCAGATCGCGGCCAAATGGGACTTTTACCACCAGGGTCTGGCCGCCGCCGGTCATTCGACCCGGGATCGCATCGTGCCCATGGCCCGGCTGCTGGCGGTGGCCCCCACTGACCGGGAGGCGGCCGAGGTAGCCCGGGCCGGAGCCGAATGGACCCTGGCCAGCTATGCCGGCCGCCCGGCGGGAGCGTCGGCCCTGGCCGATCCGTTGATGCCCAACCCCATGTCGGCCGCCGATCCGGTCCAGCGCTACGTCGACGATGTCATCATCTGGGGATCACCGGAGCGGGTAGTGGACGAGCTGCGGCGGTTGTCGGTGGACATGCACCTGGGCTATCTGCTCGCCGCCCCCCTCAGCCACGACAGCTTCAATCTGCTGACCGACAAGGTGCTGCCCGCCCTCTGACGCTGCGCCCATTGCCGCTCAGCCCTGGACCGGCCGGACCGAGCCGGCCGGTACGGGACGGGCACCGCGGACCAGCCCCCCGGGCAACGCCCCCGTCACCTCGCCGGATCGGGCCACCTCGACCCCCGCCACGAAGGTATGGGTGTAACCACGGGCCTGTTGCACCAAACGGCGCCCACCGGCGGGCAGATCGCGAACGATCCGGGGGCGGCCTACGGCCAACCTGTCGAGGTCGACCACGTTGAGATCGGCCCGATAGCCCGCCGCCACGACCCCCCGGTCGCCCAGCCCGTAGGCCATGGCGGTGGCGCGGGTCTGCTTGGCCACCAGCAACTCGAGGGCCAGGCGCTCGCCCCGGGTACGGTCCCTGGCCCAATGGGTCAACAGGTAGGTGGGGGCGGAGGCGTCGCAGATGGTGGCCACGTGGGCGCCGCCGTCGGCCAGCCCGCAGATGGTGTGGGGGTCCTCCAGCATGGTCCGCACCACCTCCAGGTCGCCGCCGCAGTAGTTCTCGAAGGGGTGCAGGAGCAGGGCCTGGCCGTCCTCGGCCACCAACAGATCCAGGGCCAGTTCCCACGGGCTCACCCCGGCCCGTCGGGCCCTACTGGCAATGGCCCGCTCGGCGGTGGGCTCGTAGTCGGGCGGGTCACCCAGCTCAAAGGTGCGCTCCAGGGCCCGGGTCATCCAGGAGTTGAAGGCATCGTCGGGGCGCCCTTCCACCAGAGCCCGGCGCAACTCGGTGTCGTGGCGCAGGCGCTGCACCCGTTGGGGCAGGGCCAGATCCGCCACCGCCCGGTAGGCAGGATGGCCGGCGAAGAAGTGCACAGTGGCGTCCAGGCCCATCATCACCCCGATGGGTCGAACCCCGACCTGACCCCGAATGGTGAACCCTTCAGCCTGGGCGGCGTGGATCTGATCGAGGGTTTGGCGCCACAGATCCGGTGCGTTGTCGACCTGCAACAACAACACCGACAGCGGCCGCCCCGAGATCATTGCCATACGTCTCAGTATGTCGAACTCTCCCGGCCCGAAATCGCTGTTGGCTTGGATGACCCCTTTGCCGGCGGTGGCCATGGCCGCCGCGATGCCGTCCAACTCGGGGTGGCCGGCCGAAAGCGAGGGGGTGGCCCTGCCGTCCTTGGCCCGATGCTTGATCGTTCTAGAGGTGGAGAATCCCAGCGCTCCCGCGTGAAGGCCCTCGATCACCAGGCGGCCCATCTCGGCGATCTCGGCGGCGGTCGGAACCTCGGCGTGGTCGGCGCCGCGTTCGCCCATCACGAAGAAACGCAGAGCACCGTGGGGGATCTGGGCGCCGATGTCCATAACCTTGGGGGCGGCGTCCAGGGCATTGAGGTAGTCAGGAAAGGACTCCCACCTGAAGTCGACGCCCTCGGCCAAGACGGTGCCGGGGATGTCTTCCACGCCTTCCATCAGGTTGATCAGGAACGACTCCGACCCCCGCTGCACCGGGGCGAAACCGACCCCGCAGTTACCGAACACGGTGGTGGTCACCCCGTGCCACGACGAGGGGGTCAAAAAGGGGTCCCACAGGGCCTGACCGTCGTAGTGGGTGTGGATGTCGACCCAACCGGGCAACACCAACTGGCCTTCAGCGTCGATGTGGCGCCGGGCCGGGCCCAGGGTGCCAGTTGGTCCGACGGCGACGATGACCCCGTCGGCCACCGCCACATCCCCGGGGCGGGCCGGTTCCCCGGTCCCATCCACGATGGTGGCCTGGCCGATGACGAGGTCATGCATCGCCCCAGCGTAGGTCGGCCTTCGCCCCGTATCTGGCAACCGCCGCCACCATCGGCGGGCTGGCCTTCTGGCCCGGTCCAGGTCCAGCCGCTTCGATCACACTGGGTGACCGCAGCTGGGCGGCTTTGGCAAGGAACGAATCGGCGAATCCACCGAAAGAGGATTCGGCCTGCCCATACGCGGGACGAATCGACATCGATTCGCCACTACTGGGTTTTTAACCCCTACCGAGCGTGGCGGAAGGGCGGGCGGCGGCGCTCACAGCCACACCTTCGGCCACGCCCGGTGGTATCAGCGGCTGCCGGCCAGCAGGTCGGCCGGTTCAGGCATGGGCTCCACGTCCCACTTCTTCAGCTCGGGCAGACAGTGCTCGGCGAAGCAACGCAGGTTGCGTTCAGCCTCGGCCCAGGGCATGCCGGCGTAGGAGGTCTGCACCATCACGCCGTTGTTGTCGATGACCCCGTGAATGTACCGGAGCTGGTCCATCACCTGGTCCGGGGTGCCGATGGGCATGAGCTTGGCGAAAGCTTCGGCCGCCCCGTCGGTGCCGTGGCGATCGATGAACTTGCCCACGTTGGCGTAAAAGTCGTAGCCCTTGGCCTTGCCGAAGTGCTCCGCGGCCATCTCGTAGTGGCGCATGGCGGTGTGGTAGTACGCCTTGATGTACTGCTGGCCCAACGTTTGGGCGCGGTCCTCATTCTCGTCTACGAAGAAGAACCCGCCGCACAGCGGCTTGGGCCGGGGAACGCCCACGTTCACCTTGTCCCAGGTCTGGTAGTACTGCTCGAAGTCCTGGGCCACGACCTCCCATGGCTTTTGCGGAATGACCAGCATGCCCACCCCCAGGTTGGCCATGATCTCGACCGATTCTGGCGATACGGCGGCGGCGTAGGTACGGCCCTTGAAGGACTTGAACGGGCGGGGGCGAATGTCGCGCCGAGGTTGCTGCAAGGTGGCGCCACCCTCCACGTAACCGTTCTCCAAGCCATTCATGACCAACTCGGCGTATTCGACGAAGGTGTCGCGGGCAACGTTCATGTCGAGACGGAAGCCGTCGTATTCGACCTTGCCCAGCCCCCGACCGAAGCCCACGATCATGCGGCCGTCGGACAGATGATCGAGCACGGCGATCTGCTCGGCCACCCGCACCGGGTCGTGCCACGGCAACACGATGACCATGGTGCCCAGCTTGATGTGCTCGGTCTTGGCCGCCATGTAGGTGAGGAACTGCACCGGATCCGGCGACATGGTGTAGTCGGTGAAGTGGTGCTCAACGGTCCATACCGAGTCGAACCCCAACGGCTCCGCCAGCAACGCCATACGGACCTCTTGTTGCCACACCTCGCGATCGGTGAGAGCGTCGTGAGGGTTCTGAAACAACGAGGAGTACCCGACATGCATAACTGAAACGCTATCTGATCACGGCGCCCGCCGCCGCCAAAACCCGGGCCAGAACCCCTTGCCTCAGCGACCCTGGAAGGTCGGCTTGCGCTTCTCTCGCAGCGCGGCCACCCCCTCGCGATGGTCCTGGGAAGTCAGGGTGATGGCTTCGGCGGTGGCCGCGTAGTCGAAGGCCGCGGAAAGATCCAGATCGAGCCCGCGGTACACCGCCGCTTTGGCCAGCGACAGCGCCAGCGGGGGTCCCTCGGCCAGCCGCTGGGCGAAGGCGCGGGTTTCGCTCAGCAGGTTCTCGTGGGCCACCACCCTGGTGACCAGACCGATACGTTCGGCCTCGACCGCGTCGATCAGATCACCGGTCCAAATCAGCTCCAACGCCTTGGCCACGCCCACCGTGCGGGGCAACAAGTAGGTCCCGCCGGTGCCAGGAAAGAGCCCGATACGGGCGAAAACCTCACCGAAGCGGGCCCGGTCGGAGGCGAAGCGGATGTCGCAGGCCAAGGCGATGTCGCAGCCGCCGCCGGCGGCGACGCCGTTGACCGCGGCGATGACCGGCTTTTCACACTGGCGAAAGGCCAGCACCATCTGTTGGGTGCGCTTGAGCCAGGCTCGCCGGTCATAGGCGGTGGGCGGCCCACCGGCGGCGTCATCGCCGGCAGCCCCGAGTTGCCGGATGTCCCCGCCGGCGGAAAAAGCGCGCCCGGCTCCGGTGACGATGACCGCTCGCACCGAACGGTCTGAGTTGGCCTCTTCCAGGGCAACCACCGTCTCCGCCACGATGGCCCGGGTCATGGGGTTGAGTTGCTCGGGACGGTTAAGGGTGAGGGTAGCGATGGCCCCCTCCACCTCGTAGAGAATCTCGGTGAAGCTCATCACGACGGAAAATCCTTTCCTCAGCCCAGGACCGGCGGCTTGATCGACAGCCAATAGTCGTTGGTGCGGTCGTGGGGAGCGTTGGCCCGCTCGATGTTTACGAAACCCGTCGCCCCTAGGCGTTGCTCGATAGCTTCCCTACCCCAGGCCGCGCCCACTCCCTCGCCTTGATCCGCGGCCAGGGACACCTGCATGCAATGCATGGTCGACACGGCATAGAGGAACGGGGCGTGGCTGCGACCGTGATTGTTGTGCACGTCGGTGGAGGCGTTGGGTTCCACGCACAGGTACCGCCCGCCGGGGCGCAGCGCACGGAAAATGGAGGCGAACACGGGGTCGGGTCGAGCCTGGTCGTGGATGGCGTCGAAGCTGGCCATCATGTCGAACCGTTCGACCTCGGCCAGCTTGGCGGTGTCGACCACATGGAAGGTCACGTTGGTGTTGTCCAGCTCGGCCGCTTCGGCCCGGCCCCGGCCGATGGCTTCCTCGGAGATGTCGTAGCCGTGGAACCGGCTGTGGGGGTAGGCCTGGCCCAGAATGTTCAGGGCGTGGCCCGATCCACAGCCGATGTCGGCGAAGACGATGCCGGCGGCCAGCCCATCGGCCAGACCGGGGATCTGGGGTACCACGTTCTGCAGCAGCCCGGTGTCGAAACGTTGGGCGGAGGTCTCCGCCATCAGTCGATGGAAGGAGTCGTAGCTGGTGTACGGCACGCCTTGGCCGGTGCGGAAAGACTCGACCACTTCGTCCTCGACCTTGCCCATCTGGCCGATGAACTGCAGCCCGTTGGACAGGTTCAACGTCCCCGCAGCCCTGGTCAGCAACCCGGCGTGCTCGGCCGGCAGTTGGTAGGTCCCCGCCTCGGGATCGTGTTGTACGATGCCCCCCACGGTTACCGCATTGAGCCATTCCCGCACCGGGCGTTCATGCAGGCCAGCCGCGTTGGCAATAGCGGCGGCGCTCGACGGCTCCATACCGGCCATCACATCGAACAGCCCGGTGCGATGCCCGAGCGAACACATGAGCGCCATGGCCCCGCCGTTCATGACGGAGACCATCTGGGTGAGGAAGGCCTTGGCCTTGTCCTTGTCGAAGCTGGTGGCAGTGGTCACATCCGTAGCCTGCCGGTTGCACGGCCGCACCGCCAGTCAGATCGGCACCGCGGTTGACATCCTCCCCGACCTCACGGACGGGGATTCTGGAGCGACTACGCGCCATGGCCTAACCGGTCCGGGGTTATCGGTTCGCTGGCCCGACCAACCTCGGCGCCTCCCCGCGCCAGCACGACCAGTCCGGCCGCTCCAATGTTGTGCGCCGCGTTGATCCCAGCACGCGCGGCATAGGCGCAGGCCACACACCCGAATCCCGCTCGGCTCTCACGGCTCTCCGGTGTGCCATACCCCCACGCCCAGCACGTCAGACTGGTCCCCGGCGCGCGGACATGGACCACCTGGCAGCCTTCGGACGCCGCAGCCTTCTGGCTAGCGCGCCGCTCGAGCATGGACCCCGCAGCCTCATGCATCGACCGGTTGAGCCCACATTTCCGGGCTACGTTCGCCCCCAGCTGATCGAGCGTTCCAGCCGCAGAACAGACCATCTTGCGGACCTTGAGGCCTTCGAACACGACCACGTCCTACGTTCGGACCAGCCACATCGAGATCTGCTCGACCCAGTCCTTACGACACCCAGCATGCCTGCCGGTGAGTTCCCCCAGCCTGACTCTAGTGATCCCCAGATGCTCCCCGTCCGACATAGCGAGCCTATTGGCCACCCCCCGATCCAGTCCGACCACCACACCCGTCGCGGTCCGTTCCACCCGAGCCTGAGGAACGGAGAACGAGACATGCCACCGACCCTGCCGATCCAGCGTCACCCGACCCATCCCATGCCCAATCAGCACCGGGCGCGACAGCGGAAACCGGACCGGGCCAAGCTTCGAAACCAACAGCTTCGGAACCAACACCCCCGCCCACTTGGCGCCGAACTTGCCCACAACCACGTCGCGGATACAGAACGACTCATGAACAGGTGCCGCCCACACCCAGCCGGTACAAGTTCGTCTGCTCCAACGCCAGGTTCCACACGTAACGGGCATCCGCGCAGTGCCGCACCAACCCGTCGACCTGCCAACTGGGAGCCCTATGGCAGAAGACTAAACCCGCAACCGCCGCCATGTGGTCTACAAACTCCACGCCCACCTGACCTTCGTCGCTAAGCCTCGGAAGAAAGTGATGACGGACCGGATCACCGACAAACTCCGCTCCGCCGCACCGATGATTGCTGAGCCAACTCGTAGACGACCGGGGTGGCGGCTACCTGGCATCCACCGCCCTCGACCCCCAGCACCTCAATGTTGGTGATGGAACGACACATTCCGCCTGGAGTCGTCCCCTCGCCGCACCACAAATGCCGTACTGGGCCGTCGCCCCATTGGAGAGACACCCCACCCGATGCGGAGTGGACCATCGTCCGTCGGTGGGCCGGACCGAGGACTGCAGGCGGGACAACTCGCCAGTGGGGAGATCAGCCGATAGTGACGCGGCGAGCTAGAATCCAAGCCACCCGGCCCCGCCCGTTCCCGGAATCGGACGAAAAGCAAGGCTTTCTGCCTCGCATACGGTAGTATTCCTCGCCGGAGGGGTTCCGACAATTCTAAGACCGAGGAAATCTATGCCTCCCAGGACACGTCCCGCTCGCGTTCAACCCGCTGCCGTCAACGGCGAATCGAAGGCGGCTGTCGCCACCGGCACCGCAGAAGACAGCGTTCGTGCCTACCTTTCGTTCCTGGAGGATCCGTCCTCCTCGCTCGATGCTCGAAACATCGCCCGGCTGGAGAAGCTGGTGACCTCGAGCACCGACCCGGTGGAGCGGCTGCGCACCGCGGCTGCGTTGGAACAAGCCAAGTCCCCTGACGGCTCAGATCTACTGCAGAACTTTCTGCGCGATGCAAAAAGCTGGGCAGAAGCCGAAGGCGTCTCCGCCGCTGCCTTCCGCCAGCTCGGTGTCAGCGAAGATACGCTGCGCAGAGCAGGTCTGTTGAAGGCCGCGCGGGGATCCGGTCGTCGCCGGGCCAGTGAGCGTTCCGGCCGTCGGGTCACCGTTGATCACATCAAGTCCTGGGCACTGAACCAAGCCGACCCCTTCACTATTAAAGATGTGACCCAGGCCATCGGTGGCAGCTTGGTTACCGCCAACAAGGCCCTGCAGGATCTGGTCGGCGATGGCTCGTTGAGCAATCTCGGCCCGGCCGAGAACCACAGGGGGCCCGGCCGCGCGCCGGCCCGCTTCGCCGTGGCCAAACGCCGTAAGGCTCGCGTCTGACCTTTCGCCCACCGCGAACATTCGACCACCGCAAGGCGGAACCCGTTTCGGGGTACCGCCTTGCGGTTTCGTCGTTTTGGGCCGCGCCCAGCTCCGGCGCGGGTGAGAAGTCGACCGGCAGCGGGTAGTGGTAGCCAATGAACTTGGCCCTGAACCATCCCGTCGCCGGCTCTGACGCAACCCAATGGGAGATCGGCGACGTCGTCACGGCCGGCTCCTGGGCCGCCGAGACGTGCTGGTGGACATCGACGATGTGGACAGCATCCACAACGACGTGATCGTGCTGTCCTTGACGAAGGAACAGGCCGGGTCCCTGGAAGCCCAGCCCCTCGACCAATGGTTGGAAGCTACGCCCTGAGGACCGGCGGGCGGCCACCAAGGCGGCCAGCGAGCGAGCGCCGGCTGGTGAGCACCAGCACGAAACCGGACCCTCCCACCGCGGCTATGGCCAAGCGCAGGGTGCCCGCCCCCGCCACCGAGCCCACCATGGCGGGCTGCACCATGAAACCAAGCCGTTGCCCAAAAGCCATGGCCCCCAGACCCACCCCGGCGGTGGCTCCCCTCAGGCTGGCGGCCAACTCATACAAACGGGGAAACAGCACGGACACCCCCAGCCCCCACAGACCGAACCCCACCAGGGCCACCGCCGGACTGGGAGCCAGCACGACCGTTACCACGCCGACACCGCTCACCAGTAGGGCGAGCTCGAAGAGGCGCTCGGCGCCCAGCCGATCGGACGCATGGTCGCCACCCAAACGCCCCGCCAGCATGCAGGACGCATAGATGAAGGCACCGGCGCCGACCAGCCGGCGGGCGCCGAACAGATCGCCCAGCGCCACCGCGCTCCAGTCGTTGGGAATCGCCTCCAACACCGCCACCCCGGCGGCCGTCACCGTCATGGCCACCGTCACCCGAACTCGGCCGCGCTGCGCTGGCCCACCGCCGGACAACGCACGGGCCGAGGCGGCCCGGGGATCGGGCGTCTCGGGCGCGCCGGCATCCACCGCCAACAAGTGGTCGCGCACACAAATAATGGTAAAGGTCAGGATGAGGCCGACCGCCAGCAGGTGCATACCCATGGGTACTTTAGCGGCGGCGGCCAGCGAGCCTATGCCGGCGCCAGCGAGGAAACCCAAGCTCCAGGCAGCGTGCAGGCGCTGCATGATGGAGCGACCCAGCTGCGTTTGGATCATGACCCCTTGGGCGTTCATAGCCATGTCGGTGCACACGTCCAACGCTCCCAGCGCGGTCAGCACCGCCCACAGGGCCAGCGGGGAGGACACCGCGGCGATAAGGGGAAGGCCGCCGGCCAGCACGACAGCCGCCACCAAGACCGTGGCCCTGCTGCCGAAACGGCCCAACAATCGGGCCGCCACCAGCGACGCCAGCAGCCCGCCCAGGCCACCGCCGAGAAGGGCTGCGCCCAACCCGGCGTTGGAGAGACCGAGGCGATCCCGTACCTCGGGGATACGGGGCAGCCAGTTGGAAAAGCTGGCCCCGTTGACGAAGAACAACAAGCCCACCGCGGCCGCGGCGGCGGGGCGGGGTCCTTCCGTGGCTACGGGCCGCCTCACCTCGCCTTTCCCGGGTTCAGTAGCCCCTCGGGATCGAGAGCCTGGCGAACCCGCTGCTGTACCGCCAGCTGCACGGGATCGAGCTCATCGGCCAAGTAGGCCCGCTTCAGGGTGCCGATCCCGTGCTCGCCGGCGATGGTGCCACCCAGCCGCAGGGCCAAGGCCACGATCTCCGCGAAAGCGGTGCGGGCCCTGGCTACCTCGGCCGCATCTTGGCCGTCGAAGACCAACAGCGGATGCATATTGCCGTCCCCGGCGTGGCCGATGGTGGGCAGGTCCACCCGGTTGCGTTGCCCAATGGCGACGATGCCCGCCAGCAACTCGGGCAGGTGCTGGCGGCCCACGGCCACATCTTCTGGCAGCATGGCCTTGCCCAGTTTCTCAAAGGCGGGCCACACCCGGCGGCGCACCTCGATGAACTGGTCGCCTTCTTCGGGGTCCGCCACGTGGTACACCGTTTCGCTGCCGTACTGGCGACAGATGTCCGCGATCGCTTCGATGTCGGATGCGCTTCGGTCCCCTGCGGTTTGGATCAACAACAAGCAGGCGGCATCGGTGTCGAGGTCCATGTTGTAGACGGCGTCGACCTGACGCAGGCTGGCCTGGTCCACGATCTCCATCAACACCGGTTGGTGGCCTCGACGGAATATCTCCACGATGGCGGACCCCGCCGCCGGCAGCTCGTTGA
>JANPEN010000295.1:0-5252 GCA_031422955.1 Acidimicrobiia bacterium | reverse complement strand
CTCGCACTCTTCCAGCAGGCTACCCACATGGGCCTTAGTGCCCCGCGTTGGTTCCATCATCGGCACCCGCCGTAGCGGATCGTCGCCGATGTCGAAAACCATCGAGTCCCAGTTGGCCGCCACTATGTCATCGGCCCATTTCTGCAGGCACTTCCCACGGAAATAGGCCCGGGTGTCGATCGGGGGTTCGGTGATGGCGATGCGGGCGTCGTCGTCGTCCACCAGGGTCTGCATCCCGAGGCGGGCGAACAGCGACTTGGCCGGGCGCATGTCGTGGTACTGCAGGTCCATGGCCGCCATGCGAGCGTCGCTCCAGGAGAGGTCGTGGCGCTCCCGGTAGCCGTTGATGACTCGATACTTGGCCACCCAGTCGAGCTGGTCAGACAATTGCATGGGGTCGGTTTCCAAGGCGGTGAGAACCTGCTCCCAGCGGCGCAAAACATCCTCGCCTACGGCCTGACCAACGGCTTCCAGGCCTCGATCCTCGCCATATTTGCGGGCCCGGTCGAAGTACTCCCACTGCATGTCCAAAGCGGTGATGGTGCGCCCGCCGTCGAGTTCCAGGGGCCGGCGTAGCGACAGGTCGTAGGAGACCTGGCGAAGGGCTTGCACGGGATGGGCCAGCAGGAACGTGGAACTCAGATAGTCGTCTTCGATCATGCACAACACGATGGCGGTGGTGCCCACCTTCAAAAAGGTCGATACCTGAGACAGGTTGGCGTCGCCCACGATCACGTGCAGACGGCGGTACTTCTTGGCGTCGGCGTGGGGCTCGTCTCGGGTGTTGACGATGGGCCGTTTGAGGGTGGTTTCCAGACCGACCTCCTCTTCGAAGAAGTCCGCCCGCTGAGTCAACTGGAACGGGACCTGCTCCGAGGACATGCCGATGGCCTCAGAACCCACTTTGCCGGCGCCCGTGAAGATCTGACGGGAAATGAAGTGGGGCATGATCCCGCTCACCACCCGGGACAAGGGGGTGGTGCGGTCCCTGAGGTAGTTCTCGTGGGTGCCGTAACTGTTGCCCTTGCGATCGGAGTTGTTCTTGTAGACGACAATCTCTTCGCCGGCGGGGAGGTTGCGGTTGGCTTGGATCATGGACTCGACCAGGATCAGCTCGGCGGCCCTGTCGTACAAAACGATCGAGAGCGGATCGGCGCATTCGGGGGTGGACAGCTCAGGATGAGCGTGGTCCACGTAGTAGCGGGCCCCGTTGGTCAACACCGCGTTGACCAGGTGGGTTTCTACCTCCGGGGCCATGGCAGCAAGCAGGCTGAGACCCCGAGCGTCGTTGGCGGGGGTTTCGTCAACGAAATCCCAGCCCACCCTGGGCAACGGTGAGGCCGTACCGGCCTGGTCGAGCGAGTTGATGTAGGCATTGATCAGCACCGAGGAGGCGGCGATGGGGTTCGATTCGCCGGCTCTTCGGTGAAGGATCCCGAACTCGGTCTCCATGCCCAGGATCTTGCGCAGAGCCATTGCGTGTTCCTGTCTCTCTCCTCGAGTGCTGTCACCCTAATAGCGTCGGCGGTGGGCTCAACCCTTGCGCCACGGGCCTTCGTCGGCCCGGGGTTCTTTGGGCAGGCCTAACACCCGCTCCCCCACGATGTTGCGCTGCACCTGGCTGGTGCCGGCGTAGATGGTGCCAGAACGAGCCCGCATGGCCACCTCGTTCCAGGACCGCGCCGAGCTGGGCGAACCTACCGCGTCCCCCGCGATGCCGCTGGCCGCGGCCCGGCCGCTCAACACCATGGCGTCGGCGCCGTAGATGTGCACCGCCAACTGGGTGACCTCACGGTGGTACTCCGACCACGCCAGCTTCATCAGCGACGCCTCCGCACCAGGACGCTCACCCCCGAGGGTGCGGGTGAGGCTGCGTAGCCCCATGTACCGCATGATCTCCACCTGGGAGTGACACCAAGCCAGCTTCTGGCGCACCAGGGGCTCAGCGGTCGCCTCCCGCTGACGGGCCACCTCGGTGAGGCGATCCAGTTCCTCTCGGTAGGTGATGTAGAGCGAGGAGGCGCGCCCGCCCCGCTCGAAGCCGAGCAGGGTGTTGGCCACCGCCCAACCGTTGTTGATCTCGCCGATCACGTTGGCTCGCGCCGTACGGGCGTCGGTGAAAAACACCTCGTTGAACTCGTGGCCGCCGACGATGTTGATGATGGGACGCACCTCGATACCCGGCTGGTCCATGGGCACCAGCAGAAAGCTGATCCCGGTGTGCTTGGTGTTCTCCGGTTGGGTGCGGCACAGCACGAAGATCCAGTTGGCCGTCTGAGCTTGGGAGGTCCAGATCTTTTGGCCGTTGATCACCCACTCGTCGCCGTCGAGCACGGCCCTGGTCCCCAGGTTGGCCAGGTCAGAGCCGGCGTCGGGCTCGGAGTAACCCTGGCACCAGCGATCCTGACCGGAAAGGATGCGAGGGATGTAATGGTTTTTTTGCTCCTCGGTGCCCCACACCATGACGGTGGGTCCAACCATGCCGATGCTGAAGCCGTCGTTGGGAATGCCTTGGGGCACCCCCGCCCGGGCGAACTCCTCGTTGATGACGACCTGTTCGATCTGACCCAGCCCGGGACCGCCGTACTCGGCCGGCCAGGCCACCGCCAACAGCTGGTGGTCGGCCAGGGTCTGGCGCCAGGATTCGACGAACACCTCGCGCTCGTCGTTGTCCAAGGCCCCCAGCCCCTGCCAGCCTGCGGGTAGGTTGGCAGCCAGAAAGGCCTGGATCTTGGCCCGGAAGGCCTGGGCCGCTGCGCTGTAGGTCGGATCCACGAACTCTCTCCCAGAAGAAGGCACCTCCGCCCCGGTCGGGAGCGGGTGGGTGCTTGCTGATGGGACGCTATTCGCCGGTGGGCCGTACTCGCACATGAGCCGCACGAAACAACACACGGACCGAGGGCGCTGGCGTGCCCCGGTAGGCTGGGATGGGTATGACTGCTGAGACCCCAGGGCCCGATGCACGCGCCACGGTGGCCTTCTGCGGGCTCGGGGTGATGGGGGCGCCGATGGCGGCCCATCTGGCTCGGGCCGGGCACCGGGTGACCGTGTACAACCGCACGCCGGCCAAGGCTGAGGCCTGGGTTACCGAACATGGCGGCACCCGCGCCGCTTCGCCTCGTGTGGCCGCCCAGGGGGCTTCGGCGGTGTTCTGTTGCGTGGGCGACGATGACGATGTGCGCTCGGTGGTCATGGGTCCAGAAGGGGCGTTGGGCGCCATGGCGGCGGGGTCCGTGCTGGTCGATCACACCACCGCTTCGGCCCAGCTGGCCAGGGAACTGGCCCAGGCCTGCGCCGAGCGGGGGGTGGGCTTCGTCGACGCCCCTGTCTCAGGGGGTCAAGCCGGGGCGATGAATGGCCAGCTCAGCGTGATGTGCGGCGGCGAGGAGGATCATTTCGGGCAGGTCGCCCCGCTGATCGACGCCTACGCCAAGGCCTGCACTCGGCTGGGGCCGCCCGGCAGCGGGCAGCTGACCAAGATGGTCAACCAGTTGGCCATCGCCGGAGTGGTGCAGGGCCTGGCCGAGGCCATGCATTTCGCCGCCACGGCCGGGCTCGACGTGGACCAGGTCATCGACGTCATCGGGAAGGGCGCGGCGCAGTCCTGGCAGCTGGACAACCGGGGCGCCACCATGTGGCGGGGCGAGTTCGACTTCGGCTTCGCCGTGGAATGGATGCGCAAGGACCTGCGCATCTGTCTCGACGAGGGCCGCCGAAACGGGGCCCGTCTGCCGGTGGCCGCCCTGGTCGATCAGCTCTACGCCCAGATCGTGGCCAGGGGCGGGCGCCGCTGGGACACCTCTAGCCTGGTCGATCTGCTCGACAACCCGTGACCAGCCAGCAGCCACCCCAGCCGACCAGACTGGGTTTCATCCCGCGGCGCGGACGATGTTCTGGCGATCCGGTGCCGATTCGGCCCGAAGGCCAGCCAACCAGGTGAGAGAGACGGATGCGGAGCACTGAACGAGCGGGACAGCGGCACGCGCAACCCCAACCGGCGCGGCGCCAGCAGCGGCCAGACCAAAAGCCACGGTCGCGGGCCGCAACCCACCGAAGCAGGCCTCGCTCATGGGGTCATCTGTTCCTCGGATTTTGCTTGCTAGCCGCTTCGGTGGTGCTCGGCGCGACCGGAGCCCAGGCCCAAGACACGACCGCGGTCAACGCCGCCCCCACCCCGACCTCGACCACCGCAGCCGTCGACCGGGCTCGGCGCCAGGCCCTGGAGCAGGAGGTCGGCGCGCTGGAGAACCAGCTTGTCGACCTCAGGGCGGCCATCCCCGAGCAGCGGGCCCTGGTTGAACAGGCCGGGTCGAACATCAAGCAGATCGACCAGGACTTGTTCGATAACCAGGCCGAGGGCGAAGCACTCACCACCGCCAGGCTGGGACCGGAAGCGGCCCGCCAGGAGCTGGCTCTCACCCTGTACATCCACGGTCCGAGCAACCAGCGGGCCATGACCGATTTCATTCGCACCGGCCAGCTCTCCAGCGACAGCCTGCGCAGGAACAGCCTCTTCGAAGCGGCCGAAGAAGGCGCTCGGCTACGCCTGGCCGACCTAGCCGCCCAAGCCGGTGCCCTCAACCAGACCCGCGACCAGCTGCAGGCCCGCCGGGCCGAGGCGGTGACGGCGGAGGCCGCCACCATGGCACAGCTGGCGGAGACCGAGCGGTTCCTGGACGAGTCCCTGGCCGCCCTCGACCGAGCCCGCACCGAGCTCAAAGGGGTTCTGGCCCTGGCCGTGCGCTCGCCGCTCAGCGGCGCAGTGGACTATCCGCTGCGTCCCGCCATCGGGGTGAAGATCGACAACAGCAGCGACGCCCGACCCCAGACCGGCCTGACAAAGGCCGACATTGTCTACGACATCATCGTGGAGGGCGGCATCACCCGGTTGTTGGTCGTGTTCCAATCAACCGACGCGGCTCGTATCGGACCGGTGCGCTCGGCCCGCACCTCCGACATCTCCATCATGGCCGGCTTTAACATGCCCATTTTCGCCTACTCGGGGGGCAACGACGGCGTGCTGGCCGCGGTCAGAGAAGCACCCATGATCAGCATGACGGAGTCGAGCCAACCGGCCGCCTTCGTGCGCGACGAGGGCCGCTTCGCTCCCCACAACCTCTACACCTCCACGGCGGGGCTGTACCGGGCGGGAAGCGAAGAGGCCGGGGTGCCCAAAGCGCAGTTCCAGTTCCGGGACCCGGGCGAGGCCTCCGCACTGGGGCGGGCGGCGAGTGAGGTCTCCGTCAACATCG
>JANPEN010000294.1:0-13072 GCA_031422955.1 Acidimicrobiia bacterium | reverse complement strand
TCGCGCTCATCACCTTCAACCGCCCGGAACGACTCAACGGCACCAGCTCGGCCATGAAGCGTGACCTCATCGAGGTGCTGACCCAGGCGCAGATGGATGACTCGGTGCGAGTCGTGGTCTTCACCGGAACTGGCCGGGGCTTCTGCGCGGGAGACACCATCGGCCCCGAGTACCGCGACGACCAGCCGGTCGCCACCGCCCGCCTGAACCCCGGCCACCAACACACCCTGGGCACCTACGACGCCTTGCGGGTGGTGTCCCAAGGTGTCAACCAGGCAGTGCGGGGCCTCAACAAGATGACCATCGCCGCCATCAACGGTGTCGCCATCCAGACCGGGCTTTCCCTGGCGCTGTGTTGCGACTTCCGCATCGCGGCCCAGGGCGCCCGGCTCGGCAGCGCCACCCTGCGCTTCGGGTTGCTGCCCGACGAGGGCGGCCATTTCCTGTTGGTGCAACACCTCGGCCTTTCCCGGGCCATGGATTTCCTGTTCCGCAAGCGCATCGTCAGCGCCGAGGAAGCCGCTGAGCTGGGTCTGGTCCACGAGGTCGTAGAGGCCGACCAGCTGCTGAGCGCGGCCATGGAGCTGGCTACCGAGCTGGCCAACGGCCCTCAGGTGGCCATGCGGCTACTCAAGCGGGCCACCTACAACGCGGCCGAGATGAGCTGGGCTCACGCTTTGGACGACATCGCCGTACGCACCCCCATGGCGGATCACCACCCCGACGCAGCCGAAGGTGCCGCGTCCTTCGGCCAGAAGCGCGCCCCCCAGTTCAACTCCTGGCTGGGCGCGTGAAGGCTGGGCACGTGAGGGTCTATCCCCCACCCGGGCACATCACCCGGCGGTTGGGTATCTCCATCGAGCCCGATGCCGAGGATCCCGAGGTCATCCGCACCGCTATGCCCCTGGCGCCCGAGCTTTTCATCCACGGACGGTTCCGGCTGGCCGCGGTGGGCATCATGGTGGATCTGGCGGCCGGCACCCTGGGCGTGCGAGCGGTGCAGCCAGATTGGACCGCCACCTTCGATTTGGCCTCCCACCGCATCGGGGAGGCCGAGCCCAACAGCACCGCGGAGGGTGTCACCCGGCTGGTTCGGGCCGGCAAGAACACGGTGGTGAGCGAGACCATCGTCACCGCCGCCGGGGTGCCCATCGTTTACGGCGAGACCACCTTTCAGCGCCTGCCCCGCCGCAGTGACAACCCCGCCGGCACCTCCCTCAACACGGTGCGTCATCTCGGACGCGACGAGGAACCCATCGCCGCGCCCGTGGGTGAGGTCATCGGTTTGCGAGCGGTGGGCGAAGGCCTAGTCGAGTTCGACTTGTCCGACATGATCCGTAACAGCTTCGATTCCATCCAGGGCGGGGTGGCCGGGGTGGCGTTGGAGGAGGCGGGCATGTCCCTGACCGGGCCAGGCTCTTCGGTGGATTTCCTCCACATGTACTTCCTGACCGCGGCCAAGGTCGGCCCCTACCGGGCCAGTGCCACCGCCTTGGCCCGCTCCCCCGAACGGGTCACCGGCCGGGTGGAACTCAACGATGTCGGAAACCAACGCCTGCTGATCCAGGGCACCTTCGTCGCCTCGCCCTGAGGGGCGGGGGGACCTCATTCCTCCAGGCTGGCCAGCACCTCAGCGGTGTCCGCTCCCAACGTTCGTCCGGCCCACCGAACCCGGCCGGGCGTGGCGGACAGTTTGGCCACCAGCCCCTGCTGAGGTACGCCGTCCACGGTGACGATGGCGTCGCGAGCGGCGAAGTGGGGGTCGGCGAAAATATCGGCCATGTCATAGACGATGGCGGCGGCCGCTTCGGCCGCTTCGAACGCCGCCACCGCCTCGACCGCGCTGCGCTGGACCATCCACGCCGCCATCAAACCGTCGAGCTCGTCGGCGTGGTCGGCTCGGCCCTCGAAGGTGGCGAAACGTTGGTCGGTGTCAACCCCGATGAGGATCATGACCCTCCGGGCCACCGCGTCCGCGGTGGTCGATACCGCCACCCAACGACCGTCGGCGCACTCGTAGCACGAGCGGGGCACGGTATAGGGCAGCCGGGAACCCATGCGCGGCATCAGATAGCCCAACAAACCGTAGGCGGATACCAATGGACCCATAATTTGGAGCAATGATTCGACCAGGCTGACGTCAACCACTTGGCCTACTCCGCTGTGCAGGGCCACCATGGTGGCGAAGGCGGCCACCAGGGCGGTCAACTCGTCGGTGAGGGCAATGGGGGGCAACAGCGGCGGGCGGCCCGCTTCGCCGTTGAGCCCCGCGAACCCAGCCATGGCCTCGGCCACGGTGGCGAACCCAGGACGATTGCGGTAGGGCCCGGTCTGGCCGAACCCGGTGACCCTGGTGATGACCAGCTTGGGTTTGATGGCTAAAAGCACATCAGGTCCCAGCCCCAGGGCCTCCAGCTTGCCGGGCCGGAAGTTCTCCACCAGTACGTCGCTGGTGGCCACCAAGTCCAACAGTTGGGCCTTGCCCCGTTCGCTCTTGAGATCGAGGGCCACGGTGCGCTTGTTGCGATTGGCGAACTTCCAGAACAGGGTCTGGCCGTCAGCAGGGTCCCGCCAGCCCACGTTGCGGCTGGTGTCCCCGCCGTCGGGCCGCTCGATTTTGATGACATCCGCCCCGAAATCGGCCAAGTGACGGGCGCAGCCCGGTCCGGCGAACACGGTGGCCAGGTCCAGCACCCGTATCCCCGCCAACGGGCTCGGCGCGGCCGGTTCGGGCGAGACGGCGGGGGCGGTCACGAGGTGGCTGTCTCTTTGGTGCTCGAGTATGCGACGACCTCGACCCTGTCCCCTTCGCTCACCGTACCGGCATTGGTGATCCGCAGGGCGATGGCCAGTTTCCCTTCACGCTCCTTGTTGATACCGCGAAGTATGTCGAGGTCGGTTTCGATGCCGCCGGGCTGGGGCCGGGTCACCATGACGCACCGCGGGATCAGCCTGGGCACGTCGGCCTCGACCGTACCGATACGCACGGAGGAGCCAACCAAGGCGTTCTCGCCGCCACCGGAGGCAACCAGGTTGGCCCGGAAGCGCCGGAGATCCCAACCGGCGATGGACTCCTGGGACAGCAACGACACGTTGGCGGAATCGTGGAAGGTGCCGGCCGGGCCCTCCCAACTGATCCAGTCGGAGCGGTCTTCTTGCTCGAAGTCGGGGGCGATCTCGAAGCGACCCTTCAGCCCACTGGCGGCGCGGACCAACTGCACCTCACGTTGCAGATAACCGGACAAGTCGGTATGACCGTCGGGCAACACCAACTCCACTTCATCGGTGTCCTCGTGATAGCGCGCTCCGGCGAAAAGCAACGGCGGACACCTCCGCGCCGTCAAGGTCAGCCCTGTTCCCACGTCCAGCACCCCCCACTGGCGGTCCCCCCGGACCCCGAAGCGATCGATGCTGGCCGTCGCCAAACGCTCGCCCTGGAGTGATTTCACCGGAAAACGCCAGATTTGTTCAATCTGCAGGCCCGTGCTCATGTTGCTAACCCCCATCCTGCCGAAAACCATGTCTGCCGAAAACCATGTCGCTGTCGAAAACGAGCTCAGCCCGGTCCGGGGCGGTCCCGGCGGGCAGCCACCGGTTTGGACCACCAGCGGCCGGAGAATCGCCAGCGGGAACCCTCCACGGTGGCCGGGTCGGCTACCCCCGAGGCAACCGGCTTGGGCCACAACGCCTCGTGGGCGGCCAGGATGGCGGCCACCTCCTCGGCGGAGGCGGCCGGGGTCACGATAGGCCCAGCCTGAGCGGGGGTAACCACGGCAGCAACAGTGTCAGCAGGGTCCATGAGCGTCTTTCTCAGAGCGGGACGTTGCCGTGCTTGCGGCGGGGCAGTTCTTCGCGTTTGGAGGACAGCATGGCGAATCCGGCGATGACCTTGCGACGGGTTTCGGAGGGGTCGATCACGTCGTCCACGTAGCCTCGCTCGGCGGCGATGTAGGGGTTGGCGAAACGCTCGGTGTACTCGTCCACGAGCTCGGCTTTCCTGGCCACCGGGTCGGCTGCGTCGGCGATCTCGCGGCGGTTGATGATCTCCACCGCCCCCTGAGGGCCCATCACTGCCAGCTCCGCCGAGGGCCAGGCGAAGGACAGGTCCGAGCCCACCGACTTGGAGTCCATCACCACGTAGGCGCCGCCGTAGGCCTTGCGCACGATGACCTGGATGCGGGGCACGGTGGCCTCGCAGTAAGCGTAGAGCAGTTTGGCGCCGTGACGGATGATGCCGCCGTACTCCTGGTCGACGCCGGGCAGGAAGCCGGGCACGTCTACGAAGGTCAGCAACGGGATGTTGAAGGCGTCGCAGGTGCGCACGAAGCGGGCTGCCTTTTCGGAGGATTCGATGTCCAATACGCCGGCCAACACCATGGGCTGGTTGCCGACGATGCCCACCGCCTGGCCGTCGAGGCGGGCGAAACCGCAGCAGATATTGGCCGCCCAGCGAGGGAAGTACTCGAAGAAGTCGCCGTCGTCCACGACGGAGGCGATGACCTTCTTCATGTCGTAGGGCTGGTTGGAGGCGGCCGGAATGATGTCGAGCAGCTCGGGACACACCCGCTCGGGATCATCCTCGCTGTCCACCCTGGGTGCTTCTTCCAGGTTGTTTTGGGGCAGGAAGCCAAGGAGGTACTTGACGTCGTCGAGGACTTGCTCCTCCGAGTCGGCCACGAAGGTGGCTACGCCGGATTTGGAGGCGTGGGAACCGGCCCCTCCCAGTTCTTCGAGGGTGACCTCCTCGCCGGTGACGCTCTTGACCACCTCGGGCCCGGTGATGAACATGTGGGACTTCTCGCGGACCATGAAAATGAAGTCGGTCATGGCCGGGCTGTACACCGCGCCGCCGGCACACGGCCCGAGTACCACGGAGATCTGCGGGATCACCCCGGAGGCCCACACGTTTCTGTGGAAGATGCCGCCGTAGGCGTCGAGGGAGACGACGCCTTCTTGGATGCGGGCCCCTGCGCCGTCGTTGAGCCCGATCATGGGCGCCCCGACCTTGAGGGCCATGTCCATGACCTTGTGGATCTTCTCGGCGAAAACCTCGCCCAGGGCGCCTCCGAAGACGGTGAAATCCTGGGAGAAGACGAAGACCTTGCGCCCCTCAATGGTTCCCCAGCCGGTGATCACCCCGTCGGTGTAGGGACGGTCGGTGGCTCCCTCGGCCCGACTGCGGGCCAACATGTCCAGCTCGTGGAAGGAGCCAGGGTCGAGCAGGTAATCGATCCGCTCACGGGCCAGCAGCTTGCCCTTGTCGTGCTGGCGCTGCACGGCCCGTTCCGGGCCTGCGTGGCGCGCTTCTTCCTTGCGCTTGTGGAGCTCTTCGAGACGCTCTCGCAGCGGATGGTCAGCCATGGGGCGTCAACCTACCCGCGGCCGGCCCGGGGCTACGAAGCCGCTTAGATGGTTTGGCCCGGCGCTGGAGCACCACCTCACCCCGAAGCAGTGACAGACGTGGTCCACCGCCGCGTTTGGCCGGCCCACCTTCGGTCAGCGCCAGGGCGCCCTATTCGAGGTCTTGGTCACATCCTTGGCGAGGACCGTCCACCGATTTGTTCAGTCGAAAGGAGCGACCGGGCCCGCACGCAAGCAATACAAGGCACCACCGGGCGAGACCGTCTCTCACCGCCGGGGAGTCCAACCCGGTCAGGTTGGCTATTTCGAACCCTCGATAGGGGGCCAAACGGGGATTTCCCCCATCACCGGCAGGCTCGGGCTCATTACCGTCTCTCTATGACTGCTCCCGAACCCCCAGCATCCGGTCCCTTTGGTCCGACCAGCGAAGCTGGCCCGGAAGCGCCCGCCACCGTTCCGCCAAGCCCAGCTCTTCCAGCTGACCCGGCTGCTCCAATTGAACTGGCGGGTCCATCTGACTCCGCTGACCTGGCCGGCAGCCTCCCGCCCGCGTCACCGGTCTCGCCCGTCTCGCCGAGCTCCATCCCCGATCGAGATCCTTTCGTGGACACCGATGTCTTCCCCGAGATCACCGCCAAACGCCCCTCCACCGGCGGCTTCGCCGCTTTGGCCACCCCCCAACGCGCCTACACCCCCAGCGAGGGTTCCTATCTGCCCGCCCCTGACCCCGGTTCCGGCCCCGGCGGGTACGGCCCCGGCGGGTACGGCCCTGCGGAGTCCATCACCGGGCCGCCGCCCGCCCCAGGAGCCTTCGGCCCCGGAGCGGTCGCTCCACCGAGTTCCCTTCGACACGACAATTCGACCACCCCGAGCGTCGCGTCCTCGCCAGCGTGGCCGGTCAACCCCGCCCCTGACCTCCAGCCTGTGCTCGGTTCCGGGTCTTACCCCGGCCCTCCCACCACCGGAGTTCCCACCGCCGGTACGTTCACCGCCCCACCAAACCGCGACGGCTGGTCCAATGGTCGACCCGCTCGCGGCCCTCTGCTGATCATTGGGGCTTTGGCCGCCGCCTTGCTGGTGACCGTGGGTATTTTGGGCGGGGTGTTACTGGCCGGCGGCGGCGGCGGCTCCGGTCAGATCGCCCAGTCCGCCGTCACAGCCGCCACGAGCACCCCCACCACCACGGCGTCCACCCGGGCCACCTCCACCTCCACGCCCACAACCAGGGTGGCGACCACCGCCGCCTCGACAGCGTCCTCCAGTACCGTGCCTGCCGCCACGGTTGTGCCATCCACCGGCGCGGCCCCAGCAGATCCGAATGCCCTGGCGGCAGATTTCCTATGGACCCCGGATCCCGCCCAAGCCGGCCGGTCGGTGACCATCAGTGACCAGTCTCGCGGTGGCGCCACGCGGTGGGTGTGGACCTGGAACGGAAACGTGGTCAGCTCCAGCCAGCCCAAGGGCTTTACCACCACGCTGCGGGAGAACACCCCCATCACCCTGACCGTGTGTAGGGGCAACGGCTCGACGGACTGCCACTCCGTCACCAAGATGGTGCCGGTGAGCTGAACGAGGCCAAGCCGCGCCGTGGCGGACACCCACGAGCTCGGTTAACCCGTTGGGTGCGAGTCGGCTCGGCGCCTACCCTCGGGCCCAATGGCCAAGCTGTTGCAACGTGTCGGAATCTTCTGTGGATCCAGTGCTGGGCGTGACCCCATCTACGCCGAGGCCGCCACCCAGATGGGCCGGGCCCTGGCTCGGGCCGACATCGAGTTGGTCTACGGGGGCGGTGCGGTCGGGCTGATGGGCGTGGTGGCCGACGCGGTCATGGCCGCGGGGGGACGGGTGATCGGCGTCATCCCCAGCGGGCTTTTTTCCCGGGAGGTTGCTCACCCCGCCATCAGCGAACTGCACCACACCGCCACCATGCATGAACGCAAGGCGCTGATGTACGAGTTGTCCGACGCCTTCATCGCCTTGCCCGGCGGGCTGGGAACCCTCGATGAGCTGTTCGAGACCCTCACCTGGGCGCAGCTGGGCTTACACGCCAAACCAGTCGGCCTGCTCGATGTGGCCGGCTTTTTCGACCCGCTCCTCGCCTTCTTGGACCACACCGTGGCCGTCGGGTTCACCAAACCCAAGAACCTGGCCCTACTGGTCTGTGACCCATCCCCCGATGCGCTGCTCGACCGGCTGGGCCAAGCCCCAGCACCGGAGGTGTCCACCACGGGTCCTCGGGCCAAGCCGAGCCAGATCTGAATCCCCTTCCCGCCCGCGGCCCGTACCGCTTCGCCGGCGCCGGCGCACCTTCGGCCGCTACCAAGAGGGCCGCCTGCGCCACATCCACCGCATAGTCGACCGCTAGATCGTTGACCGCCTCGGCGCCGACGGTCTCGACCCAGCTCAAGCCGTGCCCTTCCTGCTGTTCGCCACCCCTCAAGGAGTGCCCCCCGCTCCCGCCGAATCGACGTCGAATCGCCCCGAGCGGCGCCAGCTCGCCAAAACGGCCGGCGATGGCCCAGTGTGCGGATCTGGTGTCCCCGATGTGCGGATCTGGGGTTTTGGTCGAGTAGCCCAAAGGTGAAGGACCAGGTCAGGGCGTCGCGACTTCTTTTTGTCCGGCCCTAAAACCCCAGATCCGCACAACACGTAGCTCGCCACCGAGATTTGGCCGCGCAGAGACGCTGCATCAACACGTCCAGCGTGAATCTCTCTGGTTGATGGCCGGGTGACGTGGGACCCGAGGCCGAGCCAGGCTCCCGCCGAGGAGAGTGCCGCGTCGTGGGGCCCGCTGCCTAGGATCCCAGCGGAGGTGCGGCCAATGAACGAGCTCAGCACGACCACCATCGATCTGCGAGGTCACCCAACCCCCCTGCGTGTACGCGGCGACCTAGCTGCGCCGGCGCTCCTCTGGCTGCACGGAGAGGCGTTGTCGAGCGGCTGGGGCGAGCTGCATCATCCGCTGGCCGAGCGGCTCCCTCATCTCGATCGCTTCATCTACCGGAAAGGTGCAACGTCATGAAGGTCAATGTCGGTGAGATCTTGACCCGCCGGGCACGACGAGACCCCGGAGCGGAGGGTTTGGTCGACATGGCCTCTGGGCGGCGTTTCAGCTACGCGCAGCTCAACGAGCGGGCCAACCGGGCCGGGAACTTGTTGGCCCGGTTGGGTGTGCAACGAGGCGACCGGGTCGGGGTGTTGGCCAAGAACGGCCCAGAGTTCCTCGAGACGTTCTTCGGCTGCGCCAAGCTGGGCATCGTGGTGGTGCCACTCAACTGGCGCCTGGTGGCGGACGAGTTGCAGTTCATCCTGGCCGACGCCGGGGCGGTGGCCCTGCTTTTCGACGACGACTTCGCCGAGCTCGCCGGGGAGCTGCACAGCCGGGGTGATGCCACCCGTCTCACCCACTTCGTGCAGCTCGGCCACCGGCCGCGATGCGATTTCGCCCAGCGTTACGACGAGCTGTTGGAGGCCGCCTCCGGCACCGAGCCGGTGATCTTGGCCACCGACGATGATCTGTTGCACATCATGTACACCTCCGGTACCACCGGGTTGCCCAAGGGGGCGGTGCACACCCAGGCGTCGGGCTATTGGAGTTCGGTCAACGCCGGGCTCACCTTCGATGTGCGCCCGGGCGACCGTTTTCAGATCTGTCTGCCCATGTTCCACATCGGCGCGTTGTTCCCGGCGCAGGTAATGGTGCACCTGGGCGCCACTGCCGTGATCATGCGCGAGTTCGACCCAGTTGCGTCCTGGGCCATGATCGAATCCGAACGAATCACCGGCACGCTGCTGGTACCGGCCATGTTGAGCTTCATGCTGGCCGTCTATGAACAGTGCCAGCCCCGCTTTCCCGACCTGCGTTGGGCGCAGAGCGGCGCCGCCCCGGTGCCGGTTACGTCCATCCAGACCTACACCGAGTTGGGCATCCCCATTTGGCAGCTGTACGGGCTGACCGAGAGCTACGGCATCGGCACCGCTTCCACCGCTGAACAGTCCATCGAACGGCCCGGCACGGCCGGCAAGGCCTACTTCCTTTCTGATGTGCGGGTGGTCGACGACGACCTGGTTGATCTGGCCCCTGGCGAGCAAGGCGAAATCCTGCTGCGAGGCCCGCTCATGGCGGGCTACTGGCAGCGGCCCGAGGCGTCAGCCACCGCGCTGTGGGTGGATCCGACCGACGGCACCACCTGGTTGCGAACCGGCGATGCCGGGGCCATGGACGCCGACGGCTTCGTCTACGTGCAGGACCGCATCAAGGACATGTTGATCTCCGGAGGAGAAAACGTGTACCCGGCCGAGATTGAAAACGTCATCCTCGGCCACCCCGGGGTCAAGGAGGTGGCCGTCATTGGGGTGCCTTCGGCCCGCTGGGGTGAATCGCCTTTGGCGGTGGTGGTCAGGGCCAGCGAGCAGGTGACCGACGCCGAGATCTTGGCCTTCTGTGAAGGTAAGCTCGGTCGCTTCAAGTTGCCCAAAGCAGTGGTGTTCACCGAAGAGATTCCCCGCAACCCGTCTGGCAAGGTGCTCAAGCGGGTGCTGCGCGACCAGTTCCCGGTAACCGCGCCGGAGTGATGCGACGGGTATTGACCCTGGTCGGAGATGCATGGGCCAGCCCCTTCGCCCAGTTCGTAGAGGACAACGGCTGTAGCAACGACCCTGTTGACCCGAGCCGCTGCGACGCCTCGCGGCTGGAGCGGGGCGGGTTCGACGTGGTGTTCGCGGTGGGCCATTTCGCGGAGGGCCCTTCCGGCCGGGCGGCGACGTTCGATCGTCGCTGGGGTGAGGCCATGTGCGGGTTCGTGACCGAAGGTGGCGGGCTGGTCGCCATCCGAGCAGCCACCCAATGGTTCGGCGATTGGGATCACTGGCCCGCCTTCCTCGGCGGCTGGCGTATCCCCGAAGCCGACACCGACACCGACACCGACACCGACGCTGGCCAAGATCCCGCCGGTGATCCCAATCCAGCGCCCCAGGCGGTGGCTGCGGTTGAGTTCGAAAGCCGATCTCATCCCGTCGTGGCCGGCTTGGCGCCGTTAGCCGGCCTGGGCACCCCACCGGCGTGTTACCGCCTGCACGACGCCCAGCTGCTGGGTCGATTCGGCCGCGGCGCGGTGGTGTGGAGCGCTACGCGGGGAGCTGGCCGAGTGGTGGTCGACACCCTGGCCTACGATGCGGACTCACTCACCTTGCCGGCCAATAGGGCCATCTTGTCCCGGGCGCTGCGTTGGGTGAGCGAGGCCTGACCCACATTCGAACGGAGACCCCTATGGCATCGCACAAGCTGCTCGTCCTGTCCAACCCGGTGGAGGGTCGAGAAGATGAGTACAACGAGTGGTACAACAACGTGCATCTTGGTGAGGTGTGCCAGTTGCCCAGCGTGATCTCGGCCCAGCGCTTCGAGCTGGCAGCGGGCCTGCCCGGCAACGACAGCGCCTGGAAGTATCTGGCCATCTACGAGATCAGCAACGAGGACCCCAGCGCGGTGCTGGGGGAGCTGGGCAAGGGTCTGGCCACCATGAACATGAGCTCCTCCTTCGACGGCAAGGGCGCCGCCGGGTGGGTGTTCAGCCCGGTCAGCGACGTCGTCACCGGCTGAATCGGTGGCCGCGGCCCAGGAGTTCATCAGCGTCGAGGTGGCCGGCCGCCATGTGCGGGTGACCAACCCCAACAAGGTCTTCTTTCCCACCAGAGGAGAGACCAAGGCCGATCTGGTTCAGTACTACCTGGCCGTGGCCGAACCGTTGCTACGCGCCGTTGGGGGCCGCCCCACCTTGCTGGAGCGTTACCCCGACGGCGCCGCCGGCAAGAGCTTCTTTCAGAAGCGGGTCCCGGCCGACACCCCGGAGTGGGTGCAGACCACGGTGGTGTCCACCCCCAACGGCACCACCTCCAACGCCTTGGTGCTGGCTGACGCCGCCCACGTGGTGTGGATGGTGAACTTGGGTTGTCTCGGGTTTCACCCGTGGCCCTATCTGGCAACGGACCCTGCCCACACCGACGAGTTACGTATCGACCTCGACCCCCAGCCCGGGGTGACCTTCGAGCAGATCCGAGAAGCGGCCGGCGAGGTGCGGGCGTTGTTCGATGAGTTGGGCATCGCCGCCTACCCCAAGACCACCGGCAACCGCGGGTTGCACATTTACGCCCGGCTGCTAGCCGAGTACGACTCTTACCAGGTGCGCGCCGCAGCGGTGGCGTTGGCCCGGGAGCTGGAGCGTCGCCGGCCGGACCTGATCACCGCGGCCTGGTGGAAAGAGGAGCGGGGCCAGCGGGTTTTCATCGATTTCAACCAGAACGCCCCCCATAAGACCGTGTTCGGACCGTGGGCGGTACGAGCCAGGGTGGGCGCGCAGGTGTCGACTCCGTTGTTCTGGGAGGAGGTGGCCGCCGTCCAACCCGACCAGCTCACCCTGGCTACCGTGGCCGCCCGGGTCGCCGCCGATGGTGATCCCTGGTTGGCCATGAACGAGACGCCGCAGTCGCTGACGCCGCTGCTGGCCATGTCGGAACGGGATATGGCCGCCGGTCTGCAGGATGCACCGTGGCCGCCGGTCTATCCCAAACAACCCAATGAGCCACCGAGGGTCCCCCCCAGCCGAGCCCGCAAAGATTGATCCAAAGACGAGGACGTGATGTCAGACATCAGCACCTTTACGGCCCCCGGACCCGGTGGCTGGGACCTCGACCGCAGCCACTATTTCGGTGGCACCACCGCCATCTCCCAGTGGCTGATGGAGCACTGCTGCGAGGCGGGCATGCGCCGAGCGTTCACCGAGTTCGGGATACCGGCGGACACCTTTCAGGCGCGCTTCGTGCATGGCTTTATGTACACTCGCCTCCGGCCGCTGGTGGCGCCGAACAAATCTGCCACCAAGGCACCCCCGATCTTGGTGTTGAAAGTGGCCAGCCGGTTACACCCCGAGTTCCGCCGCCGCAGCCGCCAAGCGGCCCAAACCCTGGCCGAACGGCCGTGGCGGGCGGTGGCCGCGGATTGGGTAACCACCCTTCGCCCCCAGCTGGAAACGGCCAACCTGGCCTTCCAAGACGTCGACCTATCGGGCTTGGACGACCTGGCCCTGGCCGGCCATGTCGTTGATCTTTTGGCCCATCTGCGCCGCACCTTCGAGCAACATTTCTACCTCCATGCGTTCGATCTTGGACCTATCGGCTTGTTGTTGTTTGAAGCCCGGGCCTGGGGGCTTACGGCACAGGAGGTGATTCCCGCCTTGGAGGGAGCATCGCCCTCCACTGGGGAACCGGCCAGGGCCTTGGCCCGTATCCGGGCGCTGATCCCCTCGACCGGCCCCCGGCCCACCTCAATCGCGGAGTTGCGAGCAGTGTCAGCGGAACTGACCGACGCCCTTGATGACTATTTACGCCTGCGGGGTTGGATCATGTTCTCCCGCTACGACCTAGAGGGTTTGACCCTGCACGAGGCGCCCGAGGTGCTGCTGGCCACCGTGCTGCACGGCGCTGAGCAGCACCAGGGCGGGGCGGGGCGGGCCCAGACGGCGTCCAGCGCCTTGCGAGCCCGGGTGCCCGAAGCGTCGCGGGCCCGCTTCGATGAGCTGCTGGGCGAGGCCCGCGCCGCCATGGACCTACGCGACGACAACGGCCCCAACACGGTGGAATGGCCCGTGGGGCTCTTGCGCCGCGGTTTGCTGGAAGCGGGCAGGCGCCTGGCTGGGCGAGGCCGCATCGAGCTGGC
>JANPEN010000293.1:0-2648 GCA_031422955.1 Acidimicrobiia bacterium | reverse complement strand
CCCATGCTCATCGAGATGTATCTCCAGGGCCGCTTCGATCTGGAGCGTTTCGTGTCAGAAATCATCACCCTCAATGACGTGGAAGCGGCCTTCCACAAGATGGAAAAGGGCGAGGTGCTGCGCTCGGTGGTCATCATCTAGCCTCGGCTGGTCGTGGAGTTTTGGGTTGGTGCGGGCCGGGGTCCGCGGAAAAGCCCTCCTGAGCTGGGATACTACGGATTGTCGAGATCCATGTAGTAGCAGTCCAGGAGGGCTCTGTGAAGGTGAATGGTAGCCGGTCGGTTGCGGCGCCGGTGGTGACCGCGCTGGGTGAGCGTTTGGTGTCTCATGCCGGGGTGGGGATGCTGGCCGAGGCTGCTGATCGGTCGGGGTTGACTGGGGGGATCAGCCGGCTGTTCGGCGGTCATGGGCATGTGTGGCGGGATCATGACCCGGGGGTGAACGTGGTCCAGGCGGCGGCGGCGATCGCTGATGGGATGACAAACGTGTCCGCGGTAGGCCAGTTCGTTGCGTCGCGCGGGGCGGTATTCGTGAATCCAGCGTCGGTTTCCACGACCCGGCGCACGGTTTTCGTTCTCGGGGAGGAGTTGATGTCCGCCGGGCTCGACGCCGTGATGTGCGACGCCCGCACCCGGGCGTGGGATGCCGCCCGGTATGCCCCGGCGTCGTTAACCCTGGATTTCGATGCGACGCTGCTGGCGTGTCACTCCGAGAAGGAAGAATCGGCCCCGAACTACAAGTCGGGGTTCGGGTTTCATCCGTTGGGATGCTGGCTGGACGAAACCCGTGAACCGCTGGCGATGATCCTGCGGAAAGGCAACGCCGGTTCGAACACCGCCACCGATCACAGCGACGTGCTGTTCCGTTCGCTGGAACAGTTGCCGGCGCGTTTCCAGATCGGCCATCAACCCGGGGACCCCGCCGGGACGGTGGTTCATCCGATCCTGGTCCGCTGCGACGGGGCCGGTTCCACCAAGGCGTTCCTGACCGATCTCGTGGAACGAAACATCGGGTTCTCCGTCGGGTTCTCCGTCGATCAGACCATCCGAGATCTCATCGTCGCTGTGCCCGAGGAGGCGTGGATCCCCGCCATCAACCACGACGACAGCCTCCGGGAAGGCGCGGACGTCGCACAGATCCGGGTTCAGGACCCCGAAAGCGGGTGGCCGGCCGGATCACGGTTGATATGCCGCAGGGAAGACCCCCATCCCGGGGCGACCCTGTCGATCTTCGATCAGATCCGAGGCCAACGCCACACCTTGTTCCTCACCAACAGCAACGACCCCGACATCGCCGCCCTCGAACGACGCCACCGCGGCCACGCCCGCGTTGAGGACCGCATCCGAACCTGGAAGGCCACCGGCGCCACCCACCAGCCCTACAAAGATTTCGCCGCCAACCAGGTATGGCTGAACATCACCCTGATCGCCCAAACCCTGCTGGCATGGACCCAACTCATCGGATTCACCGGCCCCCTCGCCGTCGCTGAACCAGCCACCTTCCGCACGAAGATCCTCCATATCGCCGGGCAGAACGCCACCCGAGCCCGACAGCACTACCTCCACCTCGACCGAACCTGGCCATGGGTCACCGACATCGTGAACGCCTACAACACCATCCGCCGGGCATTCACGGTCCCCTAACCAGCCAGCGCCCCGGCCCGCGCACCCCGAACACCTATCCGGCCACCAACCGACAGAACACCCAGACCAGCTTCAACGCGCCCCGACCATACCGAAAAGCACGCCGCTGCCCTCCCAGCCGCCTCGACCACGCACAGCGGCAACACGAAAACTACACCGATCAACGTTATGACCAATCGAGGCTAACCCACACCACCAACCGCCAAAATTATTCCGTAACGAGCCCTTACTCACCCAACCCGTATAAATCGTGTCACTCCGATTTATCTGCGGAGGTCGGAGGAGCCGACGCCCCTACCCGTGCCCGCAAGCGCACCAGGGAACGACGCAGCTTGGCGCAAAGCATGAGCAGCAAGTCAGCTCGCTGTGCCGGGCAGGCACGGATAAGCGGCAACCTCTATACAACGGCACGGATCGCTTGGCAACGTGCGCACGGGGCCGAACCGGGATGTCCCACAGCCGCATGAACAACGCCCGGGCCCTACTCAGCGGGGCCTACAAGCGGGGCAAATGCCACCGAAAGGTCACAGCGAACCCCGTCGACCGCTTGGAGCTCCCAACCAGCTCCAGCGCCCCCAAGCGCACTGCGACCCCTGAGCTCGTTGAGCTGCTACACCCGCTCAACGGCGCCGACGACCACTGTCCCGAGCTCGCCCCGGTGCTCAAGCGAACAGGCGCCACCACCGGCAAGCGCCGAGGCGAACTGTCCCGATCGTCCTCGAAAAGCCCTGCAAGACCAAACGCAACCGCACCCTCAGCCTCGACCCCGTCACTATCGGCCTCCTCCGCCAGCCCCTCCCCAACATGGACAAGCGCGCCGCCCTTTGCGGTGTCACCGTGGCCGACGACCGCGTCGTGTTCAGCCTCGACCCGGCGTGGCGCACACCGGATGCGACCCGAGCTGATGACCCGACGCATGGGACAGCTCGCCGCGGTGATCGGCCCGGGCCGAAATCTCCTGGCCGGCCGAAGAGAGCACCGCCCGCTCGATGAAAGTCCCGCCGG
>JANPEN010000292.1:0-5863 GCA_031422955.1 Acidimicrobiia bacterium | reverse complement strand
TACTGATTGGCCCTGCGCAACGCATCACCCTGGCGCCCGGATCGGTGCAACGCCAGCACCAGCGCCCGCCACGGTTGCTCGCGCCACGCATGGTCCATGGTGAGGGCCTCAGCCTCGCTCACGGCACGATCGTGCTGGCCCAATGCCAGCAGCGCGGCAACCCGGGTCTCGCGGGCCTGCAACCGCAGTTCGTCCAGTCTCGTAGCTTCCGCCCGTGCCCACCACTCGTCGGAGAACTCCGCGAAGGCGTCGCCGTGCCAGTTCGCCAGCGCTTGGTCGAGACGGTCCACCGCGGCACCGGCGGCGCCCTCCAGCTTCTCCAGGGCATCGGCCAGCGCGGTTTCAAAGCGACCCACGTCGGTGGTGCCCGGGTCAACCTCGAGGCGGTAACCCGGAGCCTGGGTCACCAGACGCGCCCCGGGTGGGAGCAGCCCACGCAGCCTCGACACGTAGGACTGGAGCGTCGGTAGAGCGCGATCGGGACGGTCGTCCTCCCAGAGGGCCTGCATGAGCCGCTCGGCGCTGACCACGCTGTTCCGGTGGAGGATGAGCATGGCCAGCAGGCGTCGGGGCTTCTCGCCCCCCATCGCAACGACCCGCCCGTCCACGTGGATGGAGATGGAACCGAGGACGCACAGCCCGGCTGAGCGGTCCTCATCTGTGCTCACCGGAACCTCCTGACCCTGATGGTCCGCCATCCTTGCACGTCTGCAAGTCCGAGCGGCAGACACCTGCGAGCTCCCTGCAAGCGCGCCCAAGCACGGTGTGGCCATGACCGACGCCACCACCGCTATCGGCACCACTGCAGCTCCAGATCTCGTGGCCCTCAAGGCCCGCCAACACGGGACCTGGTCCTCGGGCGACTACGCCGTGGTGGGCGCCACGTTGCAGATCGTCGGCGAGCAGCTTTGCGAAGCAGCCGAACTGGTCGCCGGTTCTCGCGTCCTCGATGTGGCCACCGGCAACGGCGGCACGGCCATCGCCGCCGCCCGTCGGTTCTGCCACGTCACCGGCGTGGACTACGTCCCCTCCCTGTTGACCAGGGCCCGAGAGCGGGCCGGGGCGGAGGGCTTCGCCATCACCTTCGAGGAGGGCGATGCCGAGGATCTGCCCTACCCCGACGCCTCATTTGACACGGTGCTGTCCACCTTCGGGGTGATGTTCACCGCCGACCAGCGGCGCGCCGCGGCCGAGTTGGTGCGGGTATGCCGGCCGGGCGGAGTCATCGCCCTGGCCAACTGGTCACCGGAGGGCTTCGTCGGCCAACTGTTCAAGACCATCGGTGCCCACAATCCTCCGCCCGCAAATGTGGCCTCCCCCATGTTGTGGGGGACTGAGGCCCATGTGCGCCAACTGCTCGGCAGCGGGATAACCGACCTGCGGGCCGTGGCCCGGGATTACACGTTCCGCTACCGGTCCCCCGAGCACTACCTCGACGTGTTCCGCACCTCCTACGGGCCCATGCTCAAGGCCTTCGAGATCCTCGACCAGGAAGGGCGAGAAAGGCTCAGCGACGATCTGCACCGCCTGCTGGCCAAGGCGAACCGAGCCGTGGCCCATCTCGTCATTCCGTCGACCTACCTTGAGATCGTGGCCACCCGATCCTGACCCTTCACCCACAAACACCGTCGGGCGACTCAAAGCAGCCGTCCCGCAGAACAGAAAGAACAACCACCATGCACCTTCGTAAAGATGACCTACCCGTGAAGATCGACGTCCCCGGGGCGAAAGCCCGCCAGGTGAACGACTTCGGTGACGCGACCGGCTACGGCTACTTAGCCGGAGAGTACTTCTCGCTTGGAGCGGGCACCGACATCGCCCCGCTGTTGCGGGGCCTGCCCGGCGACGGGTGCCACGCGCCGCACTGGGGATACATGATCTCCGGGGACGTCGTGGTCACCTACACCGACGGCACCGACGAGCATTGCGTAGGAGGGGACCTGTTCCACTGGCCCGCAGGCCACAGCGTCCGGGTGGAGGAGGACGCCGAAGTGATCCTTTTCAGCCCGCAGAAGGAGCACACCGAGGTGATGGACCACATGATCGCCACGATGTCAGCGCAGTAGGCCAGCCTCGGCGTTTCAAGACGGCGCCACTTCTACACCTACACCTACACCTACACCTACACCTACAGGGTGATGTCGAGAGAGGCGACATAGCCCGCGGTGGGACTGCCGGTCACGGCCGCGGTCTGTAAAGCGGCGCCATCGCGAAAGACGTTGTCGCTCTGCAGAGACAACTGGCTCAAGGCTCGAGCGCTCGACGCGTAGGCCTCGGTGGCGAACACCTCGTTGCAGGCCGCCTCGGGCAAGGCCAACTGCGAGGTCAACAGCTTGGACGAGGAGGCGGCCGCCCGGTCCAAGCTGGGAAACACCTCGAAATGGAGGTGGGGCCAGCGCCCGGGATAGGCGGCCGGAAAAATCGCCCGAAAGGTGACATACCCAGTGGTATCGCTCACCTGCACGCCCCGGAGATAGTTCTCGTTCTGGGCCCCTTGGGAGTACATCGAGTACAGCCCGTTGGCATCGCATTGCCAGATGTAGACGGCGGCGCCGCTGATAGCCTGGCAACCCTTGGCGCTATCGAGGAGCCGCAACTTGTAGGTGAGAGGCACACCCGCCGCCACCCCGCTGGCCGAGGCGAAGCTGGAGCGAATATCGCTGCGGACTACGCCGCTCTGGTTCAACGCGTTGGCCCCATTGGAGCCATCGCCGGGGAAGGGGCCTCCCGTTTCGCTCGGTAGGGGCTCGCAGGAGGTTGGCGTCGCCGCCGCTACCGAGGAGGGCGCGGTGCCCGGCGTGGTGGTAGTCGGCGCCGCGCCAGTGGTGGCGGTGGTACTGGCCGACGCTCCGGTCGTGGTTGAGGTCTGGGCCGTGGAGGCCACGGTCACTCCCGATCCCGCCGTCGCCAACGTCGAACCCGAACCCGAGCCGCCGCTAACCGCGGGGGAGGCCACCTCATCGCCGCCGCTGCAGCCCACCAGGGCCGCCAGGCCAGCGCCGCCCAGCAACTTGAGCATGCCCCGGCGGTGCAGCAACGTGGCCAGATCGAAACTCAGCCCGCGATCGTGGTCGTCGTCATGAGCAGCTTCGTTCACGAGGTCACCTTTCGGTTCAAAGCGTCGTGCCGGTGCTGGCCGAACCAACGACCGAACCTATCCAAGCCGGTCGATAGGCGGGGCGAACGGGCCCGATGTTTGACGCGGTTCTTACGAGCGCGCGGGCATGCCGGAGGCCCAACGCCTACGGTGCTGCGCGCAACGGGCCCGGATGTGTAGCGCCCCCAACCGACCGACCGGCCCGCCAGCGGGCCACCAACAGCAAGACAGGAGCGACCATGGGTCGTCTGGACGGAAAAATTGCCCTCATCACCGGCGGAGCCAGGGGACAAGGGGCCGAGGAGGGGCGGCTCTTCAGCGCAGAGGGAGCCACCGTGGTGCTGACCGACGTACTCGACGAAGAGGGTGAACGCACCGCTGCCGGCATTGAGCGGGCCGAGTACCGACCCCTCGACGTGCGCTCTGAAGCCGGCTGGGCCGAGGTGGTGGCCGACGTCGTCGCCCGTCACGGCCACATCGACGTGTTGGTCAACAACGCTGGCATCGACCTCGATCGTCGCTTCGAAGCCACCACCCTGGAGGAGTTCGAGCGGGTCGTGGCCATCAACCAGACCGGGGTGTTCCTCGGCATGCGCACGGTAGCGGCGGCCATGATTGCCGCCGACCGCGGCGGTTCCATCATCAACATTTCTTCGGTGGCGGGCATGGAGGGGGTGCGCGGGCGCGCCGCATACGCTTCCACCAAGTGGGCGGTGCGGGGCATGACCAAGGTGGCCGCCATGGAATGGGGCAAGCGCGGCATCCGAGTCAACTCGGTGCACCCGGGGCTGATCGAAACCCCCATGACGGCGAACCAGCGGGCCTTCGTGGACCCTGAGGTCCGCACCAAGGCAGAACGGGCCATTCCCCTGGGTCGGGTCGGAGCCGCGGTGGACATTGCCAACATGGTGCTGTTCCTGGCCAGCGACGAGTCCAGCTACTGCACCGGCCAAGAGTTCGTAGTCGACGGCGGCGTCCATCACTAGTGGTTCGGGGTCAGCCGGGCAGTTTGCGGCGTTTACGGGGGCGTTTTTTGCCGCCGCACAAGGCGACGATGGCTTCGAAATGCTCGAGGGAGGCGGGTTGCACCGACAGGCGGGACTTGCCGACGAGAGCCATGCCCTCGAGCGCACCTCCCGGTCCGCCGTGGGTGCGCAGTTCCTCCAGGCTCACCGCCCTGGGAAAGGTCTCCACGTAGCCGACATCGACCATGAACCAGCGCGGGTCCTGGGGCGAGGACTGCTCGTCGAAGTACTTCGACGCTGGATCCCACGCAGTGTGGTCGGGATAGGAGGTGCGGACCACCTCACCCAGGCCCACCACGGCCGGAGGCTTGGCGTTGGAGTGATACACCAGCACCCAATCGCCCAGTTCCATGTCATCACGCATGAAGTTGCGGGCCTGGTAGTTCCGGACTCCATCCCACGTCGTTCGACCGAGCCGCTTCAGATCATCGATCGAAAAGGATGCCGGCTCGGTCTTGACCAACCAGTGTTGCACGGCAGGGGATCGTACGCCCAGCGGTCGCGCCGACACCCCCGCCGATCGGCGTGTGTGACCAAAGTCACAGGAACCTGCACCAACCGCTGCGTGATCGAGCGGTACCGTCATTGGTGCCTGCTTCCTGGCTGGCGCATGAACTCGGGTGCGACGATTTGTCGCGTCCGATTGGTATTGAATCAAGGAGCCCGCACATGAAGACCAAGCTTCGCCTCATCGGTAGCCTCACCGCCGGCCTCATCCTCGTCGGTGGCCTCTCGGCCTGCGGCAGCGACGACGCTAAGGGCGGCACCACCACCACCAAGGCCGAAGGCACCGTGACCACCAAGGCCGAAGGTACCGCCACGACCGCCAAGGCCGAAGGCACCGCCACGACCGCCAAGGCGGCGGAGACCACCACCACCAAGAAGGCCGAAGTCACCACCACCACCAAGAAGTAACTACCCGCCGCGCAACCGCGGCAGGACACCGATGGCGGCCTTCGGGCCGCCATCGGCGCGTCCGGCCAACTCCGGCTCCGTTCGGCCTCGTCTTGCTCCTAGCGTGACGCATCGGTGAGACGCTCCCATCAGCTGATTGGCTCCGGGGCGCTCGGCCTGCTCGTGGCCCTCGCCGCCCACGCTCGATCGAGGACGCAACGGCGAACGACCCCGGTGCGCACCACCTCCCGGGCGGCCCGCAACGCCCGCGTGGCGGCGCTATCGGCCCGGGTGGGCTCCGCCACCGCCATGACCCGGGCTCGACAGCTTTTCGCCTCCGCCGAGCGCCGCATCGAACTGCACGATGAGCTGCAGCTGCGCACCTCCGCCGATGTCGCCCGGACCCTGGGGGAGATGAAGGGGGCGCTGATGAAGATCGGCCAGATGGTGAGCTACCTCGACCAGGGCCTGCCCGAGCCGCTGCGCGCCGCCCTGTCCCAGCTACAGACCGACGCTCCGCCCATGAGTGCCGAGCTGGCCCGTCAGGTGGTCATCGAGGAGTTGGGCCGGTCTCCTGAGGAGCTGTTCGAGCAGTGGGACCCTGTGCCCATCGCCTCGGCCTCGATCGGCCAGGTGCATCGGGCCATCACCCACGAAGGGGTCGCCGTGGCCGTCAAGGTGCAGTACCCCGGCGCCGGGGACGCCCTGCTTGGCGACCTGCGCCAGCTGTCCCGGCTCGCCCGCGGGATCGCCCCGGTCTTCCCCGGCATCGACGTGGTGCCCTTGGTGCGCGAGCTGCAGGCGCGGGCCGCCGACGAGCTCGACTACCAGCTCGAGGCCGACGCCC
>JANPEN010000291.1:0-2244 GCA_031422955.1 Acidimicrobiia bacterium | reverse complement strand
CGATGACCAGGAGATATATGTCCGCTCTACGTTCCGGTTTTCTGGTTGACATCGTGCAATCCTTCTGTTAGGAGTATCGCGAACATAGATGAGAGTGAGAGGCCCCGCGATGGCTGGATCAATGATGGGAAAGGTCGCTCTCGTCACGGGGGGCAGTTCAGGCATCGGACGGGCTACTTGCGAAGCGTTCGGACGTGAAGGGGCGACAGTAGTGCTCGCCGCCAGACGGGCCAACGAGGGCGAGGAAACGGCGGAGCTTGTCCGCTCATCAGGAAGTGAAGCGCTGTTCGTGCGCGCAGATATTTCCCAAAGCTCTGACGTTCAAGTCCTAGTGGACGCGTGTGTCAATCGCTACGGACGACTCGACTATGCATGCAACAACGCTGGCATAGAAGGAGCACTCGCACTCCTCGTCGATTACACCGAGGAGCAGTGGGATGATGTAATAAACATCAACCTCAAGGGTACATGGATGTGCATGAAGGCAGAGATTCGACACATGCGTGAAACTGGTGGCGGGTCCATCGTTAATGTGGCCTCCATAGGCGGCCTGATCGGGTTTCCTCGTCTAGGCCCATACTCGGCCACAAAGCACGGCATGATCGGGCTGACCAAGACGGCGGCGATCGAGTACGCCGATGACAAGATTCGGGTCAATGTGATCTGTCCTGGCCTCATCGACACGGCCATGGCTGACCGTTTCGTCGGCAGCCCTGAATCAGGGGTGGAGGACTATATTATGTCCTTGACCGCTATGCGGAGGCGGGGAACGCCAGGGGAAATAGCTGAATCGGTCCTGTGGCTTTGCTCGGATGCCGCTTCGTATGTGACTGGCACTTCGATGGTGGTTGACGGGGGTGCATTGACAGTCTGAGTGACACAGTTCCGCTACGGCGGCGGTAGTCGAACTCCGGCGTCGAACCTTGACCCCACCGACTACGCCGCAGGGCCCGAGCTGGTCGACCTCGGCGAGCATGTTCCTCGAGATCTCTCCGGCGCGACCCGACTGTTCCAGGTCCGCGTCGACGGGCTGCCGTCCCAGTACCCGCTGTTCCAGCAATACCGGTGTTCCGATGCCACCACCTGCCTTGGCCGGGCCGTTGCAGATGACGTATTGCCGGTATTTTATCTCCCGCTGGAGCATTGGGGCGTGCGCGGGTGGTGAGGAGATCGTAAGGTTCGGTTGGCACTGACTGAGCAGGGGGAAGTGGCATGCGGGTAGCGAGCGCAAGGTGGGTTGCGGGTGTTAGCGCCGCCGCGTTGGGAATGACGGTGATGCTGCCCTCGGCGGCAGCGACGAATCCGGAGTGGAACGAGGGGAGTTCTCAGCCGGGGGTAGAGGTTGTTGCTTCCGGGCTGAACGGGCCTCGGGAGCTGCAGATCGCTCCGTGGGGAACGTTTTACGTGGCGGAATCCGACGCTGGTCAGATCACCGAAGTGGCGCCGTGGGACGGTTCGGTTGGCCCGGTTTACACTGGCTTGCCGACACCGCAGGGGATCGACCTGACCGCCCGTGGGGGGTCCTGGATTGTGACAGCGGGCGCCGGGCCCCCCGAGGACAGCGAGTCGCCTCCGCCTCCGCCGAGTGCCTTCCCGTCCGCATCGTTGCTTTACGTGGACCGCTGGATCGGCGAAATCAACGTCGTGGCGGATCTCGAAGCATACGAGTTGGCCAACAACCCTGATGGGCAACGTCACTTTGGTGACGATGGCGTGGCCCTTGACTCCGTGTCCAACCCCTTCTACGTGCTGACTCGGCCCGGTGGTGTGCTGGTCGCAGACGGAGGCGCCAACGACGTGTTGTCGGTCAGTGCAGCGGGGGAGATCCACACGTTGTTCGTGCCGCCGTTGGTAACGACGGGCGCCTGCGCGGGGGCGGTGAACAATGATCCATCACACGTTGGCTGCGATCCCGTGCCGACGGGCCTGGCGTGGGGACCCGATGGCGCGCTCTATGTGAGCACGCTGTCTGCGGGAGTGCCGGGTCAGGGTGTTGTCTACAAGATCAACCCCTACGACGGGGAGATCCTGAGCTCCATCGGGGGGCTGAACGCGCCAGTGGGGGTGGCGGTTGGTGACGACGGCACGGTGTACGTGTCTGAAGCACTTTATGGGTTGCCGGAGGGCGAGGGGCCGCCGCCGGCGGGCTTTGATCCAGCGTCGGTGGGCCGGATTGTCAGCATCGACACCAACGGGAACCGGGCCTACGCCCAGGTCACGATGCCGACAGGGCTGTTGTTCGTG
>JANPEN010000290.1:0-3757 GCA_031422955.1 Acidimicrobiia bacterium | reverse complement strand
GGTGACTGCCACCATCGGCGTGAACCCCAAAAATTCCGATATGGGCCACCTCGGGGTGGGTCCCAGCTTCCCGTACGAGCGGGTCGGGGTGCTCGAGGCGATCCCGGCCGCGGGGCGTGAATTCGGCACGGTCATCGTCGCCTCAGTGGGAGGCATGGCCAAGCTGTTCACCCCTTCCGGTCTCGGTTCCTTCGCCGATCAGGTTGCCGAGGGGAAACCGTCGACCAAGTCTCCGCCCAGCGAGGAGCAGATCACCGAGAACAACGAGAACCGGGTCATCTCCATTTTCGGAGCGGCCCGGCTGGGGGTGGACCTGGAGGGCGTCGGCCCGACCCTGAAGTTCATCGCCCTGCTCAACATCTTTATCGGTGTGTTCAACCTGGTGCCGTTGCTGCCCTTCGACGGCGGTCATATCGCCATCGCCACCTACGAACGGCTCCAGGAGCTGCGCAAGGGCAACGGGCGGCGCCATTTCACCAACGTGAGCCGCCTCATGCCCCTCACCTACGCAGTGGTGTTCTTGCTGCTGGCCCTGGGGATGTCCTCGATCTATCTCGACGTTGTCAACCCCGTCCAGCTCCCCTAAGCGGTCCAACCGGGGCCGGGCCGCCTCTGGCCCAACCTCCGCCGCCATCGTCCCAGCCGCTTCGAAGCGAGGCCTTTCGTGGAGTTCGTCACCAACTTTGCCCGGCGCCCGACCCGCCAAATCATGGTCGGGTCAGTGGCGGTGGGCGGGGATGCCCCCATCACCGTGCAATCCATGACGACCACCAAGACCGCCGATGTGGACGGCACCCTGGCCCCGATCGACGCCCTGGCCGGGGCTGGTTGTGACATCGTGCGCTGCACCTGCAACGACACCGAAGCGGCGGAGGGCCTGGCCCGTATCGTGCCCCGCTCGCCGTTGCCCATCATCGCGGACATCCACAACAACCATCGCATGGCTCTGGCCGCCCTCGAGGCGGGGGTGCACGGCTTGCGACTCAATCCTGGCAACATTCGCCGGCCTGAGCACATCAAAGCGGTGGCCACCGCCTGCCGGGACCGCCAGATCTCCATTCGCATCGGCGTCAACGGCGGCTCGCTGGACGACAGCCTCTATCGGAAGTACGGCGGCAAGGTCACCCCCGAGGCCATGGTCGAGTCCGCCCGGATGGAGCTGGCCTACTTCGAGGAGGTTGGGTTCGACCTGGTCAAGATCTCCGTCAAAGCCTCCAACGTGGCCCTCATGATCGAGGCCTATCGACAGCTTTCGGAGGTGACGGACCATCCCCTGCACCTCGGGGTGACCGAGGCCGGACCACCCCCGGCCGGGCTCGTCAAATCCACCGCCGGTATCGCCACCCTGTTAGCGGAGGGCATCGGGGACACCATCCGCTACTCCCTCACCGCTGACCCGGTGGAGGAAGCCCGGGCCGGTCGTCAGTTGCTCGAAGCGATGGGTCTACGGGAACGCAAGAACGTCGACCTGATCGCCTGCCCCTCCTGCGGGCGGGCCGAAATCGACGTCATTGACGTGGCCAACCGGGCCATGGCCGCCTTTGGGGACCGTGAGATCCCCCTCCAGGTGGCGGTCATGGGCTGTGTAGTCAACGGGCCGGGGGAGGCCCGCGACGCCGATCTGGGCATCGCCGCGGGCAACAAGCGGGGCCACCTCTTCGTCAAAGGCCGCAACGTGGCCGTGGTGGCCGAGGCCGACATGGTCGAAGCGTTGGTGGAATGGGCGGAGTTCATCCACGAACACGGGGTGGAGGCGGCCCTCGGCCGGGCCGACACTGCGGTGGCCGAGCGCGAGGCCCGAAAGGATCGCCAGCGGCTGCTCGAGGACCAAGGCGAGGACGCCAACCACAGCGAGGCCCGGATCGAGCTCATCCGCTCGACGGTGAAACCCAGCCGGTAGACCAGCCGGCCGGCGGGGCAGGGTCTGTGTCGGGGCGAGGGGAGGATACGATCCCACCCTTATGGTCAAGCCGGACAAGCCCGCCAAAGCACCGATCCTGACCCCTCGGGCCGAGGACTTCCCCCGTTGGTACCAGGACGTGATCGCCAAGGCAGAGCTGGCCGACAACGGCCCGGTGCGGGGCACCATGGTCATCCGGCCCTACGGCTACGGCTTGTGGGAGCGCATGCAGGCGGAGATGGACGCCCGCATCAAGGCCTGCGGGGCCGAGAACGTCTACATGCCGCTATTCATCCCCGAGTCCTACCTTCGCCGCGAGGCCGAACACGTGGAGGGCTTCAGCCCAGAGTTGGCGGTGGTCACCATGGCCGGGGGCAAGCAGCTGGATGAGCCCATCGTGGTGCGGCCCACCTCCGAGACGGTCTTCGGGGAGTTCATGGCCAAATGGGTGCAGTCCTACCGCGACCTGCCGCTGTTGTTGAACCAGTGGGCCAATGTCGTGCGCTGGGAGCTGCGCCCCCGGGTGTTCCTGCGCACCACGGAGTTTCTATGGCAGGAAGGCCATACCGCCCACGCCACCCGGGCCGATGCCGCCGCCTACGCCCGGCGCATCCTGTACGAGGCCTACTACGACTTCATGGTGAACGTGTTGGCCATTCCGGTGCTGTTGGGGGTCAAAACCCCCAAGGAGCGCTTCGCGGGGGCCATCAACACCTTGGCCTGTGAGGCCATGATGGGCGACGGCAAGGCCCTACAGATGGGCACCAGCCATGAGCTGGGCCAGAACTTTGCCACCGCCTTCGACATCGACTACCTCGACGACACCGGGCAACGCCAGCACTGTTGGACCACCTCATGGGGCAGCTCGACCCGCATGGTGGGCGGGTTGATCATGTGCCACGGCGACGACGCCGGTTTGCGGGTACCCCCGAACCTGGCTCACATCCAGGTGGTGGTGCTGCTGGTGCGGGACGAAGACGGGGCCGGCGACACCGCCAGTGCCTTGGTGGCCGAGTTGGCCGCAGCGGGGGTGCGGGTGCGTCTCGATGCCCACACCGCCACCAGCTTCGGTCGACGTGCCACCGACTGGGAGCTCAAGGGAGTGCCGTTGCGCATCGAGGTCGGCCCCCGTGACCTCAAGGAGAACAACGTCACCTTGGTGCGTAGGGACGACGGCTCCAAGGTCACCGTCCCCCTGGGCGACGTGGGGGCGGCGGTGGCCGTCGCCCTCCGGGACGCCCAGGATCATCTTCTGGCCTCGGCCAGGGCCTTCCTCGAACAGCGGACGGCGTCCGTCACCACCTTGGAGGACGCGGCCCAGGCCGCCCAGGTGGGCTTTGCCCGCATCCGGTGGGACACCCTCGGGGAGCAGGGTGAGGCCACCCTGGCCGCCCGGGCGGTCACCGTGCGTTGCTTACAGTATCCCGATGGGACGGTGCCCGACGTGCTGGATGGCGACGTGGAGGCGGTCGTGGCCAGGGCCTATTGAGCGCCGCGGGTGGGGGCAGCCCCGCCGGCCAGGGCCGCTATGATTCGTCAACCAATGTCCGCGCGTTCAAGCCCCGAGGGGGTGCGAGATGGCCATAACTGAGACGGTGGCGTCCATTGTCGCGTCCGACCTGGCCGCCATGGGTGTCGAGTTAGTCGATGTGGAACAGCGCGGGGTGGCGGTGCGGGTTGTGGTCGACGAGCCCGGCGGGATCGCCTTGGACCGTCTAGCCGAGGTGACCCGCTTGGTCTCCCGGCTGCTCGACGAGGCCGATCCCATCTCCAGCCGCTACACCCTTGAGGTATCTAGCCCCGGGGTCGAGCGACCGTTGCGTACCCCCCGCCATTTCGGGGCGGTGATCGGCCAGC
>JANPEN010000289.1:0-8967 GCA_031422955.1 Acidimicrobiia bacterium | reverse complement strand
CGGAGCGTTTCGAGCAGACCTTCACGGGCGCCCAAGAACAGCTGGAGCTGACCCGCAACCAGGCCATCGAGGAGATGAACACCAGCCTGGAGCCGCTCCGGACCTGGGCTGGGGACTCCAACGCAGTGGCTGAGCTACCCGCCAAGGTCGGCAGCGGGGTGTTCTTTGTGCGCACCGTGGACACCGCCGGGCGCCCTTCGGTCGGATCGGCCTTCGTGGTCTCTTCCAGCCCCACCGAGTCCTTGTTGTTGACCAGCTACCAGGTGGTGGCGGCGGTAGCGGCCAAACCGGCCCCCGCCTTGACCCTGGAAAAGAACGGCGAGTCCTTCACCGCCGAGCTCTGGGCCTGGGATGCCGATAACGATCTAGCCCTGCTCAAAACCACCAGGGGCAGCCTGGCCCAGCTCGAATGGGCTCCCGACGCCGAGCGCAGCCAAACCGCCGGCCGGCGGGTCTACGCCATCAGCGGCTCGGGCGGACAAGGCGCCACCGCCTCCCCCGGTCTGGCGGTGGATGCCAGCCAGGTGGGCATTCGCCACGACACCCCACTGAGCCCGGAGTTCCGGGGGGCGCCCCTGACCAACGCCAAGGGTCAGGTCCTGGGAGTGGTCAGCACCAGCTACGCGCCAACCGGTATTGAGGTGGGCGAACTTCCCTTCGCCCCCTTCATTACCAGTGCCTGCGAGCGGGTCCTGCGCTGCCCCGACTCGGTCACCGCCACCGCCAGCCCGGCCACGCCGGCCGCGTCCCCTGCTCCGCCGGCGGCGTCCCCGGCTGCCTCCGCCACCACCGGCTGAGATCAGATGCCGCCCAAGGCGATTGGCGCCCTGGAGGCCCGGCGCTATCAGCGCTCGTGTGTCAGTTCGGATCGCTCATGTCGCGATCCGATGACGAAGTGCCCCGTTGAACGCGCATGTTCGGGTCAGAAGGGTACAAACGACAGGACGACGTCTTCCCGGATGGGGACGTACAACCCATGCAGCGCGTGTGTTCTGGGTCGATATCTGGACAGCAATCGAGGAACAGCACGGCTTGTCGGAACGGCCAAGGGTCGTACCGACATCGAGTTGAAAGGAGGCAGCGTGAAGAAGACAACGGCGTCCGAGCTCACGCTCATCACCGGCATTGGCAGGGTTCCGCTGACCCGTACGCAGGTAGCGTCCTGGCAGCGTCGTACCACTGCCGAAGGCCGCCCCGGGGATCGCAGCTTCACCCGCTGAACTGGCGGCGGCGGTCGCTTAGGCCGGCGGGGGCCGAAAAGAGCCGGCTAGAACAGCTCGATGATGCCAGCGTCGAGGTCCTCGGTCAGGGTGCCGATGCGGGCGGCGTCATGGCCGCTGGCCCGGAGCTGCTCGACTGCCTGGTCGGCCCGGTCCGCTGCCAGGCTGAACACCAGCCCGCCCGACGTCTGAGGATCCGCCACCAGCGCTTCCCAGGTCGGGCGGTCCGCCGGGTTGGCCCAACGCAGGGAGGCCTGCACGGCGGCCAGGTTGCGGGCCGTGCCTCCCGGCACGAAACCCTCCCCGATCAGCTCGACCACCCCCTCCAGCACGGGCAGGCGGGCCAGCTCGATACGAACTCCGAGACGCGAGCCGGCCGCCACCTTGGCCAAGTGGCCGACCAGGCCGAACCCGGTGATGTCGGTGGCGGCGGTGGCCCCACCGCCACGGGCCACCGCGGCGGCCTCGGCGTTGAGACGGATCATGCTGGCCACGGCCTGGCGATATGGGCCGTGCAGGCGCCCCCCGGAGGCCACCGCGGCGGCCTCGAGCCGTTTGGTGGCAGTGGCGACGATGCCGGTACCCAGCGCCTTGGAGAGCACCAGGGCCTGGCCGGACCGACCGCCTTGGTTGGTCAGCAGATCGGCCTCTTCGACTTCGCCGATGACGGCCTGGCCGTAGAGCGGCTCCTCCCCCTCGACCGTGTGGCCGCCGGCCACGATCCAGCCCCCCGCCGCGGCAGTGTCATTGCCACCGGCCAACACCTCGCCCAGCAGGTCCAGGGGCAGCCGCTCCCGAGGCCAGGCCACCACGTTGAGGGCGAACAGGGGCCGCGCCCCCATGGCGTACACGTCGCTGGCCGCGTTGGCGGCCGCGATGGCGCCCCAGGTACGGGCGTCGTCGACCAGCGGGGTGAAGAAGTCCACGGTGGCGACGAGCAGCCGGCCGTTGGGGCCGCGCCACACCGCCGCATCGTCGCCGGTGTCAACACCGACCACAAGATCAGGATGAACGGGGGTGGGGATGTGGCGCAGCACCTGCGCCAACTCGGCCGGGCCGAGCTTGCAGCCTCAACCGGCGCCGTGGCTGAACGACGTCAGCCGAATCTGCTCCGTCGTCACCGTGCTCACGCTAGCCGCCCCCGGGTCCCGCCCAGCGGGTGAGCCCGCCCGGTTCACAGCCGCGGGTCGAAGCGGCCGGAAACGTCGGTCAGCAGCAAACGTCCGGCAGCGGTGGTGGTGGCCAGGTACACCGTTCGGCCCTGGTAGCGAACCTCGATACGGCCGGAGTGTTCGACCGTGTCGAAGGATCCGCCCAGGTCGGCTTGGATGGTGTTGCGATGACGCTCGATGAGGTTCATCAGCCGTTCGTTGGCGCGGCGTTGAAACTCCTCAATGTCGAGATCGACGAACTCCTCCATACCCACCGTGGGCGAGATCCTTTGCTGGCTGGCGAAGCACGGACCCTGGTTCGGTCCTGATGCGCTCAGGGGTCGAGGCGGGCCGTGGCGGTGCCGGTGAGCACCGGTTCGCCGCTCTGATTGACGGTGGTGATGGTGAGATCGACAAGGCTCTCGGCCCCTTCGGTACGCACCCCGGCCACCTCGGCGGTGGCGGTGAGGGAGTCCCCTGGCCAAACCTGGCGGACGAAACGCACGCCGTAGTTGGTCAGACGACCATCGCCCACGAAGTTGGTGACCATCATGGCGGTGAGGCCCATGGTCAACATGCCATGGGCGAACACCGTGGGATAGCCCGCCACTTGGGTGGCGAAGACTTCGTCACTGTGAATGGGGTTGTAGTCCCCCGATGCCCCGGCGTACTGCACGATCTGGGTGCGGGTCAGGTTGTCCACCACTATCTCGTGATGGGTGTCGCCGACCTTGATAACGGATGCGCTCAGCGCCATGTGGACCTCTCCCTCAGCTCTCGATGACCCGCTCGGTACGCACCCCGACACCGCGAGCGGTAATGACCAGCTCGCCGTTTTGGTCGTGGTACTCAGTGATGGTCTCACTGAAGACCAACTTGCCGGAGCGTTTACCCTCCTTCTCCCATGTCTCGCCCGGCTTTACCGTACCGGTGAGTACGTCACCGGGGCGGAGGTGACGGTGATAGGTGAAGTGCTGCTCGGCGTGCAGGCCACCGGCGGAGCTGCCGGAGCTCTCGCCCTCTTTTTTCTCCCGCTTGAGGCCGGTTGGCTCTTTACCCGAACCGAACCACACCTGGCCCGGCTTGGGGCGCAGGAAATAGTCAGGGTCGAACTGAGCGCTGGCCTGAGCGAAGGTGGGCGGGGCGATGATGCCACCGACCTCGGTGCCTGCCGCATGGCCCTCGTCTGCGTAGATGGGATTGGGATCTCCCACGGAGCGGGCGAACATCAGGATGTGGCTGGCCTCGACAGGAAAACGATCGATCGCCATGATTCCCCCTTTTCAACGGATAGTCGACAGGATCTCGACGGGCACGCACAGTGTCCGACGGTCGTTTCTAGCAGCTTTCACCTAGTCCCGCCGCCGCCCCGAGGCAGGTCCTGCCGCAGGGGTCAGGACCCGCTGGACTCGCCGGCGGGCTGGGGGGCCAGACCGACCGCATCGTCGATAAAGGCGTTTGTGAAGACATCCGCCGCCACCAGGGTGGCGGGCAGCGGGGTGTCCCGGCCGGCGTAGATGCCCTCCACGATGTCGAAGAGCCGGTTGACCCTCTCCGGGTCGAAGTTGCCGTAGACCTGGTCGGAACCGTTGGTGGCCAGCTCGAACTCGCTGAACATGGCGATGGCCTGCTTATTGAGGTCTGGGGTGATGGAGAAGAAGGTGTCGAACGTTTCGTTGATGGCCACCAGCGTGTCGGCCACCTCGGTGGGCTCGTTCAAAAACTCCACCCACGCCCGTTGCAGGGTGGGAACCAGGAGATCGAGGCAGGCTCGCTGGGCGTTGAGCTGATCGGTCCGTATCGTCATCATGGCCGGATAGTTCTCATAACCCATCCAATGGATGAGAAAGAAGTCCACCGGGCGCTTCCATTCCTTCAAAACATTGGTGTAGGTATAGACCTCGTTGGTGGCGAAGCCCTGTTGGATCACGTCGCCTCGGCTCTTCAGCCAACGGCTGGGATCGCCCCCGTAGGTAGCGTCGGGCTGCTCGGCGGAGATGTAACCCTGCGAAACAAGGAAGTCGACGTAAGTCATGCCAGGAAAGTGCAGCACAGGAGCCTTGGTGCGGCGCAGATCGTTGAAGTCGCTGATGCTGAAGCGGGCAGGACTCCACATCAGCATCTGCGGGTTGACATCGAGGGAGCCGACCACCCCAATTACGGGCTTGTTGTCCAGTACCGCAGCAATGGCGTCGTCGGTGTTCACGAAACCGAAGAGAATGTCTTTATCGGCGTACATGAGGTCGGTGACGCTCTGGTTGTCCACCGCCGCGCCCCCCGAGCGGATCTCGATGGTCTGCACACCGTGAGCGCCCTTGTAGCGATTGCGTAGTGGGCCGGAGTAGGCCAGCGCGTCCTTGTCGATGGTGCCGCCCGGCCCGATGAGCTGGTACGTGCCGCCGTGTTCGACCTCTGGGAACCAATCGGCCTGGACGACCACGTTGGTCGGGCAGGGCCCCGACTCAGATCCGGCCGGAGCGGTGGCATCGGGCCCTGCGACCTCGTCGTTGCCGCCGGCTCCAAAGGCGCTGCAGGCGGCCAAAAGCAATACCGAGCTGACCAGTACGATCGTCTTGGCTGAACAGGAAACAGGGCGGGATGGGGTGGAGGTCCGAACACGCATTGCCCTCAGGGTATCGGCGGCTCGGGGATGCGCCGCAGCACCACCAGCGAGCGCCCGGCCACCGACACGCTGGCCGGGACCGGTGCCAGGTCCTCGCTCTGGTCGGCGCTGGGTGCCAGGAGACCCCGTTGTCCTGGCAGTAGGCGTTGTTGTTCTCCGCGTCGTTCTTGTCTTCGCCGTTGGCCTCGTTGTGCTTGTCGTGGTAGGTGACCAGGTCACGCAGGGTGAAGCCGTCATGGGCGGTGACGAAGTTAATGGCGGCCGAAGGTCCGCTACCCGAGGCACCTCGCTCCTGCGGTGGCCCGGCCGCGCCGGGGGCCGGGCTGGCTCAGGCCTCGGCGGCGGCTTTGATGCCGGCGAGCACCGCGTTCATGCCCGTCTCGTATTCGCCCAGGCGGCGAGCGATGATGCGCTCCTCCTTGTCGGGCATAGCTACCAGGGCGTCGGTGATGCCGGAGGGGCCGGGGCCCATCTGCACCGATTGGGTGAGTTCCGTCGTGCCCGCTTCGGGGCCAGGGCGCAGGGCAAAGGCCCAGACCGCACCCGGATGGGCCACCTCGCCCAGGCGCCACTCGAAACGTTGGGGCGCCTCGAAGACGGTGACCTCGCAGACCGTTTCCCACTGGCCCCTCGCAGCATGTTCCTGAATGCCGCGAAAGTGGGCGCCAAGGGCGGCGCCGGTAGCACCGTTGATCCACTGGCCGCCGCGGTTCTCGGGACTCCATTCCCCGAACCGGCCGAGATCGGTGCACAGCTCCCAGACCCGTTCAGGGGTGGCGGCGATCTCCACACTGGCGGTGGCGGTGGGGGTGTCGACGAAGCGCATGGCATGGTCCCTTTCGCCGTGCATCCGGGCCCAGCCCAGGCCCTTCCGTTCAGCATGGCGGAACCACGCTACCGCGGGCGGCCCATGGCCAGCCGTGCCATGCTGGCGGCCATGCTTGAGTTTCTTGCGCTCGGATCTGACCCCGTCGCGGCCAAAGCGGTGGCCCAAGACCTCGGTGGGGTGGCCTACTTGGCTGACGCTGCTGTTGAAGCCGGCGGCACCCAAGCACGGCCCTTTGCTTCCATCGTGCGGGTAGCCACCGCTGACCCCTCGGCCCTGGGGGCGGCGGCGGACATCGGCAGCTACCTGGTGTACAGCCGGGCCATGCGCCGCCATCCCCCCCAGTGGAGCGGTCCGCACCCGACCCCGGGTTTGGTGGCGGCCTTCGGCATGGTCCGCAAGCAAACCCTCACCCACGCCCAGGCCGATACCCACTGGCGTGACGTGCACGGCCCGCTGGCCCTGCGCATTCACATCGGCATGTGGGACTACACCCAGTGTTCGGTCGTGCATCGCTTTGCCGGCCCCGACTTCGACGGTGTCGCCCTGTGCGGTTTCGGTTCCCAGGCCGACCTGCGTGAACGTTTCTTCGACGGGCCCGAGGGCCGTCAGGCCATCATTGATGACATTGCCACCTTCGTGGACACCGAAGGGTCCGCCCGCCGGGTGCTGTGCCAAGAGTGGCACTTCGGCTAATCGAGCGGCCTGCCTCGGTGGGAACCTTCGAGGCCCGCTCGAGGAAGAAGGCCACCACCACGTCCCGTCGCCCATCGACACCGTTGTTGATCACCACGTTTTCGGGCAGCGGTTCGAGCAAGGCCACGATACCCTCGGGCTGATCAACCAGCCCGAGGACGTGACCCTGCTTGATCCCCAGCTTTTTCGCCAGCGGCGTTGCCGAATAGCCGGCCATGGCCGCACGCTACCAACGCCGGTCCTGAAACCGCCCTCAGCTGCAGCCGCTGGTGGTGCCGCAGCTGGGGCAGGCGTGACAGGAGCCGGCACGCACCATGTGCACGCCACACTGCATGCACATGGGCGCATCGGAACTGCGGAAGGACGGCCGAACCGGCTGAGCCAACTGCAGCTGGAGCTCCTCCACCGAAGGGATGGAAGGCGGATCGGCGGGGATCTCGGAGCCTTGGCGGGTCTCCACCGCGGTCTCTTCCACCCCGGGCAGGGTCTGCTGGGTGCGTTCACCAGTGGTGTAGATACTCAGCTCGGCCCGCTCCTCGAACGAGAGGTACTCCACCGCCAGGCGGCGGAACAGGTAGTCCATCAAGCTGGTGGCGATGCGAATCTCGGGATCGTCGGTCATGCCCGCCGGCTCGAAACGCATGCCGGTGAAGGCCTCCACAAACGCCCGCAGCGGCACGCCGTACTGCAGGCCATAGCTGACTGAGATGGCGAAGGCGTCCATGATGCCGGCCAGGGTGGAACCCTGCTTGGACACCCGGATGAACAACTCCCCTGGATGGCCGTCGGCGTACTCGGCCACCGTGACGAAGCCCTTGCAGTCCGCCACCCGAAAGTCGAAGGTGCGCGAGCTGCGCCGGCGGGGCAGCTTCTGGCGGATCGGCTGATGCACGATTCGCTCAACGATGCGCTCGATCGGCTCGAGCAGGGCGGCGACGGTCTGCGTGCCCTCTAGGGATGGGCCGGCCGGGGATGGGCCGGCTGTGGGTTGGCCGGCCGTTTCTTTCTTGGCGGTGGACAACGGCTGGGCCACTTTGCAGTTGTCGCGGTAGATGGCCACGGCTTTGACCCCGAGGCGCCAGGCGTCGATGTGGAGTTGCTCCACCTCTTCCACCGTGACCTCTTCTGGCATGTTCACGGTCTTGGAGATGGCGCCGGAGATGAACGGCTGCACCGCTCCCATCATCCGCACATGGCCGAGGTGATGGATCACGTTGTCGCCCATGGAACAGGCGAACACGGCCAGATCGCCAGCCTTGACGAAGGGTGCCCCCAGGATGGTCTTGTGCTCATCGATGTAGGCGATGATGGCGTCGACTTCGTTGGGTTGGTAGCCAAGACGCCGTAACGCCCGAGGCACGGTCTGGTTGACGATGGACATAGTGCCGCCGCCAACCAGCTTCTTGAACTTGCACAACCCCAGATCGGGTTCGACCCCGGTGGTGTCACAATCCATCATCAGCCCGATGGTCCCGGTGGGGGCGAGGACGGTGGCCTGGGAATTGCGCACACCGACCTCTTCAGCCAACTCGCAGACGCTGTCCCAAGCGGCCTGGGCGGCGGTGAGCAGCTCGGAGGGGACTAGCTCCTCGTCGATGTGGGCGGCCGCGGCGCGGTGCTGACCTAGCACCCGCAGCACGTGGGAACGGTTCTCACCATAACCGGCGAAGGGGCCCATGCGGGCCGCAGTACGGGCCGAGGTCAGATAGGCGTGGCCGGTCATCAGCGCGGTGATCCCGGCGGCCAGGGCCCTGCCCCCATCGGAGTCGTAGGGCAAGCCCAAGGCCATCAACAGTGCGCCCAGGTTGGCGTAGCCCAGGCCCAGCTGGCGGAATTTGCGGGAGTTCTCGGCGATGGCGGCAGTGGGGTAGTCGGCGTTGCCGACCAAGATCTCCTGGGCGGTGAAGACCACCTCCACCGCGGATCGGAAACCCTCGATATCGAAGCGGTCCTCGGGGTCAAGGAAGCTCAACAGGTTGAGGCTGGCCAGGTTGCAGGCCGAGTTGTCCAGATGCATGTACTCAGAGCACGGGTTGGAGCCATTGATGCGCCCGGTGGCCGCCGCGGTATGCCAGTTGTTGATGGTGGTGTCGAACTGCAGACCAGGGTCGGCGCACTCCCAGGCGGCCAGCGAGATCTGACGCATCAGGTCACGGGCTTTGAGGACCTTCACCGGCTCGCCGGTGATAACCGCGTTGAGCGCCCAATCGGCGTCCTCGACCACCGCCTGCATGAACGCGTCGGTGAGGCGCACCGAGTTGTTGGCGTTCTGGTACTGGGTGGAATGGCTATCGGCACCGTCGAGGTCCATGTCGAAGCCGGCGTCGCGCAACACGCGGGCCTTGCGTTCCTCGACTGCCTTACACCAGATGAACTCCTCCACGTCGGGATGATCGGCGTTGAGGATGACCATCTTGGCTGCCCTGCGAGTCTTGCCGCCGCTCTTGATGG
>JANPEN010000288.1:0-4234 GCA_031422955.1 Acidimicrobiia bacterium | reverse complement strand
CCCCTTCGAAGGCGTCGCGCTCGCGTTCCGGCCAGTGCTGGCGAAGCGAGTCGTGGCCGAGGAGCTGAACCAACAGCGCTTCCCCGGCGCTGGCTTGGGACGCCCACCCCCCGGCTTCAGCGACCTGGCCCACCGCCGCAGCCAGATCGGCCACGAAGCTCCCCAACGCGGCGACGTCGGCGGCCCGATGGGTGCCGTCACCGGTCGCGCCCGTTGCCCCGGCGGAACCGGCCAGCAGGCGGTGGCGGTGACGGTCAAGCTTGTGCTCCCAGTCGGCCAGACCAGCCACCACTCCCGCCTCCCTGGACAGCGCCTCCCAGGCCACCGGCCGTGCGGCCGTGCCGCGGTGGCGCAGCGGGGCCCCGCTGATGACCGCCAGCACCCGGTCTCTGCGCCATTGTTGGGCGGGCAGGGCCAGCGCCCCGAGCAGGCAGCGGCCGGCCACCGAATCCGCCAGGCGGGTCCGGGAGGGGCCGTTGGCGGGCATGGCGGCGGCGGCCAGCTGCTGTTCGAGGATGGCCAGGTAGGGAGAGGGAGCGGGGTAGAAAATCCCGACCCGGTCCAACGCGACACCCGCCTCGGCCAGGGCCAGCACCCGGCGCAACACGGTTCGCACCTCCTCGTCGGCGTCGGAGACCGACACGAGATGATCGGCAACCGGCGCCACTCTTGAAGCAGCCACCCGGGCAGCTACCGGCGCAGCCGCTCGCGGGGTGGCCAGGCCCACCCCGACCAAACGGCAGGCCCTACGAACGGCGGCATCCGCCTCGTCGTCGCCGGTCAAGCCGACCACCACAGTGCTGGGCGCGACCCCCAAAACAATGGAGAGCAGGTGGGCCAGAGGGGGATGCAAGGGTGCGGGGAGATACCAGATGAACCGGCCCCAGGGCTCCAAGGCCAAAGCCAGCAGCGGGCGTTCAGCGGCGGCGGCGGCGACCGCGGCCTCGTCGTGGAAACCGCCCAGCCGGTCCGCGACGGCCCGATGCAGCGTCACCGCGGCCCGTGCGGTGGCCCCATGGCCACCCACCCGATCCAAGGCGGCGGGGCTGACGTTGCTCAGCTCGCTGTAGAGCCCGGCCAGGGCGGCCTCGGTGGCTTGGTGCTGGGCGACGGCGGCGAAAGGACCGGGCTGGGCGACCAACGCTTGCCGAACGGCCGCGCCCAGCACGGCGTTGGTCAAGGGGCGGGTGGCCAGCAGCTGGTCGGTACCCAGCAGTTGGGCCAGCCGAAAGGGGGTGAGGAAGGAGACGTTGGCCATGCCGGCCAGGCCCAGCTGGCCACTGCCGAGCAGGTGCCGGGCGCCCAGACCCACGAAGTTGGAACTCACCACCACCGTGACCGGAGCCAACGCCGACGCGCCCTGGGCCTGGCCGATGGCACGAGCCAGGGCCTGGCTGGCCGGGCGCCCGTAGGCCACTTCCTCCACGTCGATCATCACCGGGCCACCCTACGCAGGGGGTGTGACAGCCAAGCCGGCTCGGAGGGAAATCGACGTCGATTCCGCCCTACTCCAGCAACACGCCGCTACTCCAGTAACTCGGCCGCGGCGAGCTCGGCAATGCGGTCCCCGTCGTAGCCGAGCAGGTCGGTCAGCACGGTGAACGTGTCCTGGCCCAAGGTCGGAGCGGCCCGGTAGGCGGTGGGTGCGGTGCGCGAGAACCGGAACCGGGTCCCCTCCACCGTCAAGGGGCCGTGCACGGCGTGGTCGATAGTGACGAAATGCCCGCGGTGGGCCAGCTGCGGGTCAGCGCACAAGGCGGGGCTGGTGGCCACCGGGTGGGCAGCCACCCCCGCCGCCTGCAGGCTGGCGGCCCGCTCCTCCTCGTCCCCAGCCGCACACCAGCGACCGATCAGCTCATCGAGCTCGTCCTGGCGTTCCCGTCGTTGCGCCTCATCCAACCCGGCCAGGTCGGGGCGAGCCAGCCGCGAGGACAACGCCATCCACTGCTCGTCGCTGGTCACCGCCAAGGCCACCCACCGATCATCGTCAGCGCCACGCGGCGCGCTCCGATACACCCCATGGGGGGCGAAGCGCTGGTCACGGTTGCCGTGGCGGCCCAGCACCCGGCCGTTGAGCCGATAGTCGAGCAGGGCCGGCCCGAGCAGATGCAAACAGGCTTCAGCCTGGGAGAAATCCAAATGTTGACCTTCCCCACTGCGCCGCTTTTGCTCCAGCGCGGCCATCACCACGGCCAGGGAGAACCGGGGGGCGACGTAGTCGGTATAGGCCGAGAAAGGTCCGGACGGGTCACGGTCGGGCCAGCCGGTGATGTGGTGAAAGCCGGAGATGGCGGCGGCGAGGTTGCCGAACCCAGCGAAGGAGGCCAGCGGGCCGCTCTGGCCCATCAGACAACTCGACAGCATGATCAAGCCAGGGTTCACCTTCCGCAGGGTTTCATAGTCGAGCCCCCAGCCCGCCATGGCCCGCGGCGAGAACGACTCGCACAAGACATCGGCCCAGCGGACTAGATCGAAGATCACCTCCCGGGCCTCCGGGTTGCCCATGTCTAGAGCCAAACCGAGTTTGCCCACGTTCATGTTGATGAAAAGTCCCGATGACTCCACTCCGCTACGCCCACCCACGAAGGGCTGGATGGTTCGGGCCACCTCGACCTTGTGTTCGGATTCGACCCTGACCACGGTGGCGCCGTAGTCAGCCATGACCCGGGTGGTGGCGGGACCGGCCATGGCCCACATGAAATCGAGGACCTTGACCCCGCTCAGGGGCAGTCCCGTACCTACCGGTACGGCTCGGGCGGCGATAGCGGGCAGGGCCGGGCGGCGGGGAACGGCCAGCTCGGCTTGCACCGCTTCGGTGTCTGCCCCCAGCCGGGGCGGTGGGCCCAATGGAGCCAACGCCGTCCCTGAGGTCTTGGTGATGTTGCCGGCCATGAGCACCGGCTCGGCGATATCGGCGCCACCGACCATCTCGACGGGCTGCCAGTAGCCCCTGGCGGCAAGCTGCGGGCTGGCCACCACATCGGCCACGGTGGTGATGGGGGCGATGAGCAGACGCCGCTGCAGGGCCACCTCGAGCAACTCGGCCTTGGTCTTGGTGAGCAGGAAACGAGCGATGCAGGCCTTCATGCGCTCGAACTCCTGCACCGTTTCCACCCCCTCGTCCACCTGCACGGCGAAGTTGATCCAGTCCTTCTCCAACAGACCCGCCTCGCCGCAACCTTCTTCGAACACCCATTGCATGAGGCGCTGGCTGAAGGGACCGATGGAGGATCCGAACAGGAAGGCGATGGTGACGTGGCCGTCGGCGCAGCGCCACACCAGCCGCAGATCGAGCGGGGGTAACTTCAGCCCGCCGGCTATGCGCACCACCAGCGGAGCCCCGAAAGGGGCGGCCAGCACCATGGACTGGGTGGCCTGCAGTACCGAAGCCTGCACCGAGACATCGACAAACTGGCCGTGGCCGTGCTCGCCATGTTGGCGTTCGAACAACGCAATCAGCGCCGCGCCGGCGGCATCGGCGGCGCCGTGATGCCACGCTTGGGGCAGCGAGATGCGCACCGGGGCCCGATCGTCGTCCCCGGTCAGGGCCAGATAGCCCCCTGCCGCCATGAGGACCAGATCGCTGACCTGGTCCTGCGCCTTGGGCCCGTCTTGACCGTAGGGCGTGATGGACACATGTATCAGGGCCGGATTGGCCGCCGCCAGGTGCTCGTAACCCAAGCCGAGCGCGGCCATGGCCCCCGGCGCCTCGTTGTCGAGCAGGATGTCCGCCCCCGCCACCAGCGCCCCGAAACGTTCCCGGTCCGCGGCCGAGCCGTGCAGGTCCCACACCACCGAGCGTTTGCCCCGGTTGAACGACCAATGCCACAACGAGCGCTCGGGGTCCAAAATGTCCCCGGCGAAGGGCCCCTGAAAACGGGCAGGGCTGCCACCGGGCGGCTCCACGGCAATGACCTCGGCCCCCAATTGGGCCAGGATCATCCCAGCCAGGTTGCCGCGGTGATCGGTGAGATCGACCACCCGGAATGGGGCCAGCATCGACATTTTTCCTCTTTCTCGCGGCCAGGCGAAGGCCTGACGTCCGAGGTGTGCCTTCCGGCGCTCCGCATCCTAGAGCTGAGCCGCCCGGCCCGAAGACGGCCCTGACCGCCAGGGCGACGGTTAGCGTGCGGGCTCGCTCGACAAGAAGCCAACCACCCTCCCCCCCCCCCTCCCCCTCCCCGCCCCCTCCAGCGATCCTGGCGATATCCGGCTACTGGGCTTGTTGCCCGGC
>JANPEN010000287.1:0-6241 GCA_031422955.1 Acidimicrobiia bacterium | reverse complement strand
GGTGTGAGCAAGGCGCGAACCCCGTGGGGTCAGCTGGCCTCGTCGCTGAGGGTGACCTCGAGGCTGAGCTCGGAGCCGATGACGGTGGCCAGGGTGGCGATGTTGCCCGCCTCGGCCACGTCGGACCGCGCCAGCTCCAGCCGGGCCAGGTCGGCCAGGGTGGCTGTCACCACGACCCGCTCGATCTGCACCCGCAGCGACTTGCGGGCTTCGGTCTTGGCCCGCCGGGCCCCGGCCAGCACGCTGGTCGCCACCCGATAGACCTCTGGATCGGCCCCCACATCGCCGCCCGCTTCGCCGCCGCCCGCTTCGCCGCCGGACATGCCGTGCGCCCGTAGTGGGGCGGCGGCGGGCCAGGTCGAGGTGTGCACGGAGCCGTCCTGCCACCACGACCACACCTCCTCGGTGGCGAAGGGCAGGAAGGGGGCGAACAGCTTGAGCAGCGTCTCCAGCGCAGTAGCCAGGGCGGCCCGAGCGGACCCCGCGGCCGCGTCGCCCTGGGAGCCGTAGGCCCGGCCCTTGACCAGCTCCAGGTAGTTGTCGCAGAAGTCCCAGAAGAAGGCCTCGGTCCGTTCCAGGGCCCTGGCGTAGTCGTAGCCCTCGAAGGCGGCGGTGGCCTCCTCGACCAGGTCGGCCAGCAACGCCAGCATGGCCCGATCCACCGGCTGGTCGATGACGAACTGGCCCGAGCCTGGCTCCGGGTCGCCCAAGTTGAGGGCGAACTTGGAGGCGTTGAGCAGCTTGATGGCCAGCCGGCGGCCGATCTTCATCTGCGCTTCGTCGAAGGCGGTGTCCACCCCCGGTCGAGCCGAGGTGGACCAGTAGCGCACCGCGTCTGAGCCGTACTGCTCCAGCACCCCCATGGGGGTGACCACGTTGCCTTTCGACTTGGCCATCTTCTTGCGGTCCGGATCCAGGATCCAGCCCGATAGGGCGGTGTGGGCCCAGGGCAACGAGCCGTGCTCTAAATGGGCCCGCACCACGGTGGAGAACAGCCAGGTGCGGATGATGTCGTGGCCCTGGGGGCGAAGATCATAGGGAAAGACACGGGCGAACAGGTCTGTTCCTGTCTCCGCCTCGTGCCAGTAGCCGCCGATCTGGGGGGTCAGGGACGAGGTGGCCCAGGTGTCGAGGATGTCGGGGTCGCCCATGAACCCGTCGGGCTTGCCTCGCTGGCCCTCCTCGAACCCGGCCGGCGCGTCAGTGGAGGGGTCGACGGGCAGGCGGCCCTCCTCTGGCACCAACGGCTCGTCGAAGCGGGGCTGGCCCTCGCCGTCGAGGCGATACCACACGGGGATGGGCACGCCGAAGAAGCGTTGCCGGCTGACCAGCCAGTCCCCGTTGAGTCCGCCCACCCAGCTCTCGTAGCGATGGCGCATGTAGTCCGGATGCCACACCAACTGGCGGCCCCGTTCCAGTAGCTGCTCGCGCAGCTCGGCACCCCGGCCGCCGTTGCGGAGGTACCACTGGCGGGTGGCGACGATCTCCAGGGGCCGGTCCCCCTTCTCGAAGAACTTCACCGGATGGCTGATGGGTCGGGGCTCACCCACCAACTCCGCCGAGGCTGCCAGCAGCTCCACCACCGCGGTCTGGGCTTGCTTGACGGTTTTGCCGGCAAGTGCGGCGTAAGCGGCCTGGCCGGCTTCGCTGGTGATGGCGCCGGGGGCGGAGGGCACGATGCGCCCGTCCCAGCCGATGATGGAACGCGAGGGCAGATCGAGCTCTCGCCACCAGGTGACGTCGGTGAGGTCCCCGAAGGTGCAGACCATGGCGATGCCGGTGCCCTTCTCCGGATCCGCCAGCGGATGGGCCCGCACCGGGACCTCCACCCCGAATAGCGGGGTGATGACGTTGGTGCCGAACAGGGGCTGGTAGCGGGGATCGTCGGGATGGGCGACGAGGGCCACACAGGCGGCCAGCAGCTCGGGCCGGGTGGTGTCGATGTGGATGTCGGCGTCCGCCTGGAGTCCGGGGCGGTGAAAGGCGAGCAGGTGGTAGGCGCCGGGCTGCTCGCGGTCTTCCAGCTCCGCTTGGGCCACCGCCGTGCGGAAATCGACATCCCACAGGGTGGGGGCCAGCTGCTGGTAGGCCTCGCCCCGGGCCAGGTTGGCCAGGAAGGCCCGTTGGGAAATGCGGCGGCTGCGTTCGTCGATGGTGGCGTAGACCAAGGACCAGTCCACCGAGAGGCCGAGGCGACGGAACAGGTCTTCGAAGGCCTGCTCGTCGGTGGCGGTGAGGCGCTGGCACAGCTCGATGAAGTTGGGCCGGCTGATGGGGATGGCCTGCTTGGGCGGCTCGGCTGGCGGTTCGAAGCTGGGGTCGTAGGCCAGGGTCGGGTCGCAGCGCACCCCATAGTAGTTCTGCACCCGCCGTTCGGTGGGCAGGCCGTTGTCGTCCCAGCCCATGGGGTAGAACACGGCCTTGCCGCGCATGCGTTGGTAGCGGGCGATGGCGTCGGTGTGGGTGTAGGAAAACACGTGGCCCACGTGCAAGGAGCCCGACACGGTGGGCGGCGGGGTATCGATGGCGTAAACCTGTTCCCTGGCCGCGGTCCGCTCGAAGGTGTAGGTGCCCCGGTCCGCCCAAGCGGCAGACCAACGCTCCTCCACGCCCTCCAGGGACGGCTTGTCGGGAACCTGGCGGGTGCGGGGTGCGGCGTCCATGTCGCCCCCGAAACTACCGCCATCCGACCCCAGCCCTGGCGACCACCAGCCGGACGAACCGCACGTTGGATGATGCGGGCAACCGGAAGGTCTCGTTGCGTTTTTCCACCATCAAGGAGTCCGCCGGGTGAACGATAGAAACCAACGGAAACCAGACCGACCCGTCGTTGTTCACCGTCTCGGGCTCGGAGGCCTGCTCAAGGGGGTGTCGGGGATCTCGGCGTGCTACACAGCGGGCCAGCTGTCCGATGGGCGCTGGGTCGGCCGGGGTGACCCGGCGGAAGGAACGTGATGCTGTCGCAGTACCGGGTCTTGGACCTCACCGACGATCGAGGCCACTTCGCTGGGTTTTTGCTGGCCCAGCTGGGGGCGGAGGTCATTGCGGTGGAACCGCCGGAGGGCCAACGCTCGCGTCATCACGGCCCCTGGGCCGGCGGGGTGGCGGACCCCGAACGCTCCCTGTCCCATTGGGCGTACAACCGAGGCAAACAGTCCGTGGTGCTGGCAAACCCCGAGCAACTGGCCGAGCTGGTGGCGGGGGCCGACCTGGTCATCGAATGCGGCGCCATCCCCGTGGACCTGGCCGCCTGGCGGGCGGCCAACCCCTCCCTGGTCACCGTGTCCCTGTCCCCCTTCGGCGCCGAAGGCCCCAAGGCGGCCTGGATCGGCACCGATCTCACCTTGAACGCGGCCGCCGGGGAGATGGCCCTAAACGGCTACCAGGACCGGGCCCCGGTGCGTATCTCCGCACCCCAGGTTTGGCTCAACGCGGGGGCCGAAGCTGCGTGTGCAGCCTTGCTCGCCCTCACCGACCGACGGCGCAGCGGGTTGGGCCAACACGTCGACGTATCGGCCCAGGAGGCCATGATTCTCACCGCCCAGGGCTGGCTAGCCCCCGCCTTGTGCGACAACCCCTCGGCCCGGCGCAGCGGCGGCGGTTTGGAGCTACTCGGTCAGGTGCGGTTCCGGTTCGTGTACGAATGCACCGACGGGCACGTCACCCTCACCCTCCTGCCCGGGGTGCTGGTCGGCCCGTTCACCAACCGCATTCTGGCCTGGGCCCACGACCAGGGTGACCTTTCCGAAGAACTGGCCGGTATCGACTGGACCGAGCTGCTCACTGGGCGGGAACTCTCCGAGGTGGCCGAGATCGTCACTCGAACCTCCGACGGTGTGGCCGCCGCCCTGGCCCGTTTCACCAAGGCCGAACTGTTCGGTATGGCCCAGGCCGACAAGCTGCTGCTGGTGCCCATCACCACCCCCGCCGACGTGTTGGCTAGCGAGCACTACCAGGCCCGGGGCTTCTGGGATGAGGTCGAGGTCGACGTCGGTCTCGGGGTGGGCGGCCAGGTGCGTTTCCCCGGGCCGTGGGCCCATGGTGACCCCATCGGCCTGCATCGCCTCGGACCGCCGCCCCGGCTCGGCCAGCACACCGCCGCCCTGCGGGCCGAACCTCGTCGCAAACCCGTTGTTCCGGCTCACCCGCAGCCGGCGCCGGCCCGCCCGCTCGAGGGTGTTCGCGTCATCGATTTCACCTGGGTCTACGCCGGCCCCTTCGCTACCCGCATGCTCGGCTATTACGGCGCTGAGGTCATCCGGGTTGAATCCCAGACCCGACCCGACCAGGTGAGAACCTCCGGCCTGTCCCGAGTAGTGGGCGACGCGGGACCCGAGGTCAGCCAGCAATGGCATTCGATCAACGCCGACAAGTTGAGCCTGCAACTCAACCTCAAACGACCAGAGGCCCGCCAGGTGGTGTTGGACCTGGCTCGCACCTCCGACGTGGTCATCAACGCCTTCTCTCCCGGCGTACTGGAGCGTATGGGCCTGGGTCACGACGATCTGCGGGCGGTCAACCCCAAGCTGGTGGCCGTGTCCACTACCCTGTTCGGCCATACCGGACCGCTGTCCCCGGTGCCGGGGTTCGGGAACATGGGGGCGGCCATGGGCGGCTACTACGAGCTGACCGGCTGGCCCGACCGCCTGCCGGCCGGGCCGTTTCTGGCCTATACCGACGCCACCTCGCCCCGGCTCACCGCAGCCATGATCCTGGCCGCCCTGGACTGGCGGGAACGCACCGGTGAGGGGGTCAGCCTCGACTTCTCCCAGGCCGAAGGGGGCGTGCACTTCTTGGCCGAAGCCATGCTCGACCAGGCCGTGAACGGCTACGGACAGACCCGCATGGGCAACGCCGACCGTTGGATGGCGCCGCACAGCGTATACCCCTGCGGCGACGCGGGGGCGGATCGATGGGTGGCCATCGCCTGTGAGACCGACCAGCAATGGGCCACGCTGGCCGCCGTCATCGGACGGGCCGACCTTGCCGGCCTGGGCACCGCCGAACGCCTGGCCGGCCAGGTCGATCTCGACGAGTTGCTGGCCGCCTGGACCAAGGGACGTGATCCGCTCGCCGTGCAGGAGCAACTGCAAGCCGCAGGGGTCCCCGCCCACCAGGTGCAGAACAGTCCCGAGATGATCGCGGATCCCCAGTTGCTGTTCCGGGATCATTTCCATGAGGTTCCCCACGAGCTGTACGGCCATACGTGGGCCGAGCAGTTCGGTTTCCGGCTGTCGCGCAGTGACGGCACACCGAGCCGGCCCGGGCCGATGTGGGGCGAGCACAATTACCAGATCCTGTCCGAGGTGTTGGGCTACGACAGTGACAAGATCGCCGAACTCGTCATCGCTGGCGTTTTGGAGTAATCCGGCGTTGGTCTTGGTGTTGGTCGGGACCGTTCAACCCGGCTGCAAGCAGAGCACCGCTCCGGGCGCTCCGGTTACGCCTCGGCCATGAGCTTCTCGTAGCCGGCAGCAAGGTCGTAGAGGGCCTGTTTGCCGTCGCCCTGAAAGGACGATCCGTGCATGATGGCCAGCGTCGCGGGGCTGAGGTCACCGAGGGCTCGCAAGGTCCTCGCGGTGTGGGGCGCCAGGCAGGTGGCATGGAACATCGCCTCGGCGAGCAACGCCGGCTCGACGACGTCGCTGGTGGTGAGCGCCGGGCCTGCGCCGACTTGGCTGAATAGATCCCCGCACAGCAGCGTGGCGGTGCTTTCTTCGTAGAGCACCTGGGCTTCCCAGCCGTGCGGCACGTGAGGGGTGGAGATCTGACGGATCCGCTTACCGCCGAGGTCGATCACTTCGCCTTCCTCGAGCGCTCGGGGTGCCCGGTCACACAGATCGTTGAGGGAGACCTCGCAACCGAGGCCGCCGTGGGCTACCTGGCTGTTCGGGGCGCTGGCAAGCCACATGTTCATCGAGCCGCATTCGTCGGCTTCTACGTGACCGAAACTGATCCAGCGCAGCGACTCGACCGGTAGGACAGTGGCGACGGCCTCTGCCACCAGCGGGTACATCATCCTGTGCCCGGTGTGGAACAGCAGCGGCTGTTCGTCTTGCACCAGGAACTGGTTGAAGGTGAACCCCTCGGGGCTCACGTCGGGGATCCAGGTCGAGATCCGGAAGATGCCGTCCGCGATCTCGTCCACCGTGGGTGTCATGGGTTCCATGCCCTGAAGTTACCCCCCCCTCGACCCGAGGGCTTCGGTGGCCTGGATCGGCCTGGCCATGTTCCCACTCTG